>NZ_JAYGHC010000022.1:90787-95213 GCF_034932285.1 Cronbergia sp. UHCC 0137 | reverse complement strand
TAACAAAGACATTTTTATAAAAAAATATTTTTCGACAACTGCGGGGCAAGGGTAAAGAAGAGAGCGCAAAAGAGCAAGAGAATAGAGGTCTATGAAGACCTGGGGAAAGCAACCACACGAAAACCCACGTGTCCGTACCTATTGTCACGAGAGTACCAATTGCGATACCCAGAGCGACAAGACCTAGCATTGCCCACCCAAGAACCACTGCGCAGCAACCTATATTGATAATCATTCCCATTTATCCAGGCTCTACCATCGGTGGGAGCATTTATATAATTTTCGTGCCACACATCTTCGCACCATTCCCATACATTACCATGCATATCAAATAATTGCAAGGCATTGGGCGGAAATTTTCCTACATCTGTTGTTTGTTCACGATAAACACCTTTTTTCACTGAATTATAAGGATAGTTACCATTATAATTAGCCTGGTCTGTGGTGATAGTCTTACCAAAATAAAATGGAGTAGTAGTTCCTGCACGACAAGCATACTCCCATTCAGCCTCACTAGGTAAACGGTAATTTTTCCCGGCTTTTTTCGATAACCTCGCACAAAACTCCTGTGCGTCATCCCATGATACTTTTTCCACAGGTCGATTACCACCTTTAAAATATGATGGGTCTGGGTTTAAATCAATTTTCACCTTTGCTAAACTAGCTACAGCTTTCCATTGCGCTTGGGTAACAGGGTATTTCCCCATTAAAAAAGGTTTGATAGTAACTTGGTGTTGGGGACTTTCATTAGAATTTCTTTCCGGTTCATTTTCTGGTGAACCCATGATAAAAGTCCCTCCAGGAATAGAAACCATTTCTAAAATTATCCCATTCCCCAAATTTTCAGAAGTTAAAGAAATTAACAACCGTTTTTCTATTGCGTCTGTATCTGCTGGTGTCAGTCCTAAATATTGACGAAACTCTTGTAAATCTTGAACTACTCTCTGACTAAAGGGATATTGTTGATTTACCGCAGCTATAAAAATTTGTTCGTATTCTTTTAATTTATTTTCTCGTTCCCGTTCCTGTGCTTGTCGCTGTCGTTCCTGTTCCTGTCTTTGTAACTGTGCTTGTCGTTCCCGTTCTCGATAGGGTTTCAACACTGCTTCCCTAATTTGTTTTGCTTCTGCTGGAGATAAACCCAATTGAACTTGCTTGAGTTCCAACATTTTTAAAGCAATAACCGAAAACTCACCCTGTCCTCTTTCTACGCGACTTTCAGCTTCTTGAAAATATATCTGTTTATTAGAACTATTAACAACTACAGTCGGTGATAAAGTTGTATTTCCTGAAATGGGTAAAATATTTGGTGGAACTGATGATATGGTTGACGAGTTCAAAGCCTGTAGAGCTTCTTGAGCATTTTGATAACGTAAACTATAGTGACGACGCACCATTTTAGTCAAAACTTGGGCTAAATGGTCACTTACCCGCGCTTGTTCTCGCCATACTAATTCTACTGTTTGCGGGTCTTCTTCTATTTGGTGCGGTTGTAAACCTGTGATTGCTTGAATTGCGGTGACACCCAAAGCATAAATATCACTAGCGAAAACCGTTTTACCTCTGGTTTGTTCCGGCGACATATATCCAACAGTACCAGCCATCATCGAAGTTTGTAAACTCCCCCGACTATTCATCATTTGGGAAGCCAGTTCTTTAACAATGCCAAAGTCAATTAAACAGACTTTACCATCTTGTTGTCGCCGAATCAAGTTGGCTGGTTTAATGTCGCGGTGAATTACTCCTTGCTGGTGAACAAAAGCTAAAACCCCTAAAGCATCTTGTAGTAACTTAGTAATATATCCTTCACTCAAAGGCTTTCCGGGGATGATTTCATTTTCTAAAACCTGTCCCTGGATAAATTCTTGGACAATATAGAAATTTTGCTTTTCTTGAAAATGGGCTAAAAGTTCGGGAATTTGGGGATGTTTACCTAAATTTTCTAATATTCTCGCTTCTTTTTCAAAAAAATCCGCCGCTAGGGTGTTGAGGTGTTGGGGTAAAAGTTCTTTAACTACACACTGAGGTTTGCTGGGTTTTTGATGGTCTTTAGCTAAATAGGTTGTTCCAAAACCTCCTTGACCTAATGCGCGAATGATTTCATAACGACCTGATAGCATAGTCAAGATACACCTAATCACCAATACCTAATTTTACACGGAGTTAAAGTTTTTCGCAATTAAATAATTAACCCAAATTGCTGCTGACTTCCCAACCTAAGAAGTTGTTTGAGAAGAACCAGAGTCAAAGTCCCCCTTTTTAAGGGAGATTTAGGGGGATCTAACCCATATTTATAACCCAACAAATGCGTCGGGTTGTGCTGTCGCTTAACCCAACCTTGTATCTATTTCAGAATAACCTAAACATTGACCACCGATTTTTTCTAAAGCAATTCTAAATCCACCAATACCTGCAAATAGATCAACAAAAGTAAATTTATTGGGATAAATTACTAATTGTAAAGGTAATTCTATTTGTTTTGATATTGGGGAAAGTAAAGGTTTCATTAGTGTCAATTAATAATATCAAATAAATATTAAACCATTTTTCAGTAAATTGAAAGGTAGCCAGACGGGAAATACCATTTAACCGTAATTCCTGTTGACGATGGAGTTTAGTAATTAGTTCTGCGGTGAGGGGCGATCGCTTTTCTACAAGAGGCTGCGCCAAGGAATGTACAATAGAAGAAAATGCCATAAATTCTCTGCTTAACCAGAACTACGGAATAGGCAAAAGTATAATATTTTACCTAAGTCATCTAAAATCGTTTATATTTAACTAATCACGGCAGAATTGAGAAAGGCGAAAAATATTCATTTTCTGTTCCCTTGCTAATTTTTGTATAATAGAAATATTTATTCAATACCTTGTCCATTTTTTGTAGGTCGGGTTAAGCGACAGCGCAACCCGACGTATTTGTTGGGTTTCGTACCTCAACCCAACCTACAGATCAAGACTTTTTTCAATTTGGACAAGGTATTGTTATTAAAATGTCTTTAATACTAGATACTAAGAGTTGAGCTACCTTCCCTATGGGACGCTATGCGATACCTCAACGGTGAGCTTGGCTAACGCTCTCAATCACATTAACCTTTAAAATGTCCTCCATCACCCTTGAAATTTTCATCATTTTGGTGTTAATCATTGCCAACGGCATATTTTCGATGTCTGAAATGGCGATTGTCTCATCACGGAAGGCCAGACTCCAACAATTAGCTAATCAAGGAGATATTAAAGCACGGGCAGCATTGAAGTTAGCTGAATCTCCAAATCACTTTTTGTCTACCGTTCAAATTGGCATTACCCTGATTGGCATTATGACAGGTGCCGTAGGTGGGGCAACATTAGCTGAACGAATAGCAGTTTATATCAAGCTGATTCCCTTTTTAGCCGCCTATAAACAACCGATTTCCTTTGGGATAGTCGTTATAATCATCACTTATTTTTCCCTAATTGTCGGTGAATTAGTCCCAAAGCGTTTAGCATTAAACAGCCCAGAAAGGATTGCGTCAATTGTAGCCATTCCCATGCGTGCCTTAGCTTCCCTTGCTTCCCCAGCCGTGCATCTTTTAAGTGCTTCTACAGACATGGTACTGCGGATTTTAGGGATTACACCTTCTACCGAACCCCAGGTAACTGAAGAAGAAATTAGAATTTTAATTGAACAAGGTACGGAAGCGGGGACATTTGAGGAAGCAGAACAGGATATGGTGCAAAGGGTTTTTCGTTTAGGCGATCGCCCTGTTAGTTATTTAATGACACCAAGACCTGATATCGTTTGGTTAGACTTAGACGATCCTCCAGAAGAAAATCGCCAGAAAATCATTGAAAGCGCCTATTCACGTTATCCAGTTTGCCAAGAAGGATTAGATAATGTCCTGGGTGTGATCCCCGTCACTGACTTATTAGCCAGATGTTTCCACAATGAACCCCTAGACTTGACAATGGGATTACGTCAACCTGTATTTGTGCCAGAAAGCACCAGAGGATTAAAAGTTTTAGAGTTATTTAAGCAAACTGTAACTCACATGGCTCTAGTAGTTGATGAATATGGCGTGATTCAAGGATTAATCACCCTTAACGACATTATGAGCGAAATCGTGGGAGATGTCCCTGCTGGACCCGGACAGGAAGAACCTCAAGCTGTACAACGAGAAGATGGTTCTTGGCTGTTAGATGGGATGTTACCTGTGGAAGATTTTTTGGAACTGTTCAATCTCGAAGAGTTGGAAACCGACGAAAGAGGTAGTTATCAAACTTTGGGTGGTTTTGTCATTACCCATTTAGGACGTATTCCCGCAGCAGCCGATCATTTTGAATGGGAAGGTATGCGTGTGGAAGTGATGGATATGGATGGAAACCGTGTTGATAAGGTGTTAATTGTCCCAAGATTACATCAGGTAACGGAGATGAAAGTGGATTAAAT
>NZ_JAYGHC010000022.1:0-90687 GCF_034932285.1 Cronbergia sp. UHCC 0137 | reverse complement strand
AAAACAGTATTAAATCTGGTCAAGTGATAGGTAAATGAACAGTTTCAACGCTTATTCCTTGCACTTGATTCACCTTGTTCACCATCACTAAGCCCTAAATAAATTATTCAATTTAATATACTCTCAAGAGGGATGTGCTTTTTACTTCTTCCTCTATGAGAGGCTGATATTCTTGACTAGAAAATGGGTAAAAATTGTCTGTACACAAAGCAGTTATTTGACATAGTAGCCGAAACTGGAGCGGTGTGGACGGTAGATTTACACGTTCTACACGCAGTTCTACAAAGGTAGAGGGTGTAAGAAGTTGGGAAACTTCACTTACTAAGTAACGTGGGCAATACCCTACGATATAATGATCCTCTGTGTGCAGAGTTAATGCCTGAGAATCATGAGCATTTTGCACCTCGCGAGCTAACCATAATTTTTCTCCAATCTCAAAGCGGTTAATCCGCTCAATTGCAGATTCTGGCAGATATCGCAACCCATGAGCGAAAAAATACAACTGATATCTTCCTCTCTCATCTGGCTGTGGACAGGGAAAAACAGCAAGTGTGTCTGTTTTCTTTTCTCCACCACTACGAGCTAAAATTGTCATTGGTTCTGCTTCTTGTTCACCAATATTCAGCAGTTTCAAAAATTCTGTATAATCAGGTCGGGAACGAGACATCAAGCGATTTGAAAAGACAGGAAATAAATAGGTTGATGTATATACTTGGTTGATTTCCGGGAAGGAAAACAAAGGTCTAAAATCAGACTTTTCTTGTGCCGCTTTTACGCCTTGAGTGTAAACGAACTTGTATTTCCCCCCATCAAATGTTAAACGACCAATAGAAAACCAAGCGCGACTATTGGTGTCTTGCCAAGCCAAAAATAATGTTTGAGGAGTTTTCACTGTAGTGTTTTCCTTAAATCCAGCAGCCTTTTTTGATTAAATTCGAGAATTTTCTGTGCAAACTCAATTGCAATAGTTGAGATTCGCTCTTTGTGAATGCGGCTAAATATATCTAGCGTATTCGCACTGGAGATATGTTCAAGGCATTCAAGCCAATAAATGGCTGCTTGGGGGTAACGAAGAGCAACTTGGTGAAATACATCAAAAATCTTTAAGGGTTTTGTATTTTCAACATTACCATAAAAAGCAGAACTACATTTTTTTGCATACGCCTCTATTGAGCGTTTCTGTCTCTTTTCATCCAAAAGTTCACGTCCCAAACATGAAGCATGATCATAGGTAGGTGCTAAATGTACTGTTTCTTCTGATGCACTCTTTTTTCTTACTAAACCCCAATTTTCATGGTGACGATCTCCATTACCAACCCAAGCATCTAACAAGAGGTAACCAACAAAAACCTCTACTGCTGTTTGAATATTGCTTGGTGGTGTCCAGCCGATAGGGAGATTGATATGATCGGCTTCAATTTCTTTCAGCACAATATCTATTGTATGTTGTGAAACGCCGTAATTTTCAAATATGGGGTAGTCTGGTACAATTGAACTCAGAATTTGGTTTCCATGTTCAAGAATCCCTCCATTTGGCAAAAAGGAGGGTGAAACTACACCACGATTTCCTTCCCAGTTTTCTGCTAGATGATAAACAGCGTGGGGTAATCCTAAAAGTTCACATAACTCAGATGCTACTTTCTCAGCCCAATCTTCACCTATCGTTTGTTGTTTGACTTGCTTGTATAGGCACCAGCCATGTTCTTCATGCTCAAACCAAAACTTATATTTGCTGCCCATGTCTTCACTACTGGAAAGCTGATAATGGTTTTCTGTCACAAAAATGATGGGAAATTCAAAAGCGGATTGCATCAGAATCATTGACAATAAACATTTTTTACAACTAACTGCGTTTTAACGCTTAACTCTGAGACAATCTTTTTACTTCTTCACCCCCTAACATCTGATGCGCTTTGGCTAACATTTGCGGGATTTTATCAGCTTGGGGACTTTGGGAAAGACATTCTCTCAGGTCTAATTCTTCTAGCTTATCGGCTTTGTTACCAGGAAACCAATGACTACCATTTCCTAAAAGATTGTATCGCATTTTACCATAATCTACCATATCGTAGGCGATCGCTAAATTTAATAACCATAAAATTACCCGCATATTAACTTGACCAGGGGTTTCTTCCCAACTGGGTAAATTAGTTTCCCAGGTTTTCACCCAGTCTTCTGACAAAGTTGCGATAGCTGTTGATTCTAACTTATCTAAAATTGGTGGTAAAATCTCTGAAGCCCGATCTAGCAATTCTAAAGTTTTTAAATGTTCATCAAAGTCTTCTGGTTTTGCAGCCCCTAAACTTAATGTATGCACTTGGGGATGACTTAAACAAAACAAATCATTAAACACCATTGGACTTAAAGGAGTGCAAAGTTCAACTAATTTTTGCGGTGGTTTATATAACAAACCTCCCTTATCAGAGGGACTAATAATAAAGACTCCCATATCATGACGATTAGCCGCTTCAATTGCTGGCCAATTCCATTGATTAATATAGTACCAATGCAGATTTACATAATCAAATAAATTAGTATTAATCGCCTGAATAATTGTATCTGTAGAACCATGAGTAGAAAAACCAATAAATCTAACTTTTCCCTCTTTTTGTAATTGCTGTGCTACCTGTAAACAGCCACCAGAACGGATACTATAATTAAAACTTTCATCATTATTAATTCCATGTAATCCCAGCAAATCAACATAATCTAGCTGCAAATAAGCCAAAGATTTTTCAAAATTCTCCCGAAATATTTTTGCATCAGCTACGATAGGGACTTTTGTTTGTACAATTAACCTTTCGCGGGGGAACTGGGGTAATATTCGCCCTAACTGCATTTCCGAAGTTCCATAACCACGGGCAGTTTCAATATGATTAATTCCCAGTTCCACAGCACGGTGAATTGTCGCTGCTAAATTTTTCTGGTTATCTGCTGGAATTTCCTCCGGTGCTACATCTTGCCATTTAAATTGATAACGCATTCCTCCACAAGAAAACACTGGCATTTGTAGTTCTGTGCGTCCAAATCTTCTGTATAACATCGGCTGACTTTAGATTATTATTAAATAATTAGATAAATTTAAGGGTGCATTATTTCACTAAACAAACATGATCAATACACCCATTATATTAGAAATCTCTGATTAATTACATCTGCCTGACTATTGGTTTACCATCAACAACTTCACCAATCAGAACTAAATCTACACAATTAACGAAAATACCATTTTCCAGAACACCGGGAATGTTATTTAAGGTTGTTTCCAAATTTACAGGGTCGTTAATATGATCAAATCTGACATCTACCACCATGTTACCTTGATCAGTAATAACTGGACCGGCTTTTCTAACACCCATGCGTAACTCAGGTTTACCACCGAGTTTTTTAATTGCATTAAGTACGGGAGTAATAGCCATTGGGATCACTTCAACCGGCACAGCAAAACTAGAACCCAAACGCTCTACCAACTTACCACTATCAACCACAACGATAAATTGATTTGCCAGATAATCTACCACTTTTTCGCGGGTATGGGCTGCACCACCGCCTTTAATCAAGTTTTTGTGGGGGTCAACTTCATCAGCCCCATCAATGGCAATATCAATGTGGTCAACAGCGTCTAAAGTGGTAAGAGGGACACCGTACTGTTTAGCCAACACTTCCGACTGGAAAGATGTGGGGATACCAACGATATCTGTAAGTTCACCAGACTTGATGCGATCGCCCAAAAATTGTATTGTGTAGGCTGTGGTTGACCCCGTACCTAAACCAACAATTGAACCCGATTTTACCAAAGCGGCGGCGGCTTTGCCAACTTCTTGTTTCATCAACTTTACGGGGTCTGCTGCTACGGACATTCCTAAATCTCCTGAAAAATTAACTTTGAAAAAAAACACTCTCACAGCCGACTATACTACATTTTAAAAAGTAAACAGTAAAAAATAAAAATTAAATACAGGAATGACTACTCACTATCCTCACAGTTCCCTGTTCCCTCTCTCAACGAATGAATTTAATTTTGTCCGACTACTTAATCGCCATGGAAACTTTAACAAAACACAAAACGTCATCTGAATAGCTTGAATATCCTGTAACTTACGGATACAGAGTAAAGCCATTTGTATACAGATTTAGCAGATTTAAAAGGGGGGATAATCATGAGGCATTTACTAAGTACAATTTCCTTATTAGCACTATTACAAATTTTGCCAACAATTGACCAGGCGGCAGCGAAAGAAAATAGTCCAGCTACAGAATCGAATGCTATTCAAAAAGTAGTTAATGCCAAGGTAATGGATAATTTTCCCGACGGAGAGTTTTATCCAGAAAGATTAATTAGTCGGGCAGAATTAGCATCTATTTTAGTGAAAGCATTTGAGCTAGAAAACCGTCAAGCTACTAAACAAGAAAAAATAATTGTCCTGCCAGATGTACCGAGTAATTACTGGGCATATCAAGACATACAGACAATCCTCAAAAATGATATCATGCAGGGTTATCGCGGAGGTATGTTTTTCCCCAATCAAAGAATAACAAGAGCAGAGGCCTTAGCTATTTTCGGACAGGCTTACGGAGTATTTCAATTTACGGATGATACAGTAAATGAGATGCTTAAACCATATCCAGACGCGGGATCTATACCTAGTTGGGCTAGGAAAGCGATCGCTACCCTAGTAGCCGAAGAATTAATCAAAACAGACAGTCAAAATAATATTAACCCATTACAGCCCATGACCCGTGGTGATATGGCTCACTTGTTAAGTGAATATTTACAACGTCAGGGAATCAGAAAACCAGAGAAGACAAAGTGAATCACAACAAACCAAAGTTATACTACTAAAACAATCAACAACAGTCAGATTTTTGTCGTCACCTATCAGGTGGCAAAATCTAACCATGCCAAAAGTAGAGTTGAAGAGGAAAACCCTATAATATGCATCTGAGTGAAATAACCCATCCTAACCAGTTGCATGGTTTGTCAATTCGGCAATTGCAACAAATTGCTCGTCAAATTCGAGAAAAGCATCTACAAACCGTTGCCGCAACTGGGGGGCATTTAGGCCCCGGTTTGGGAGTTGTAGAATTAACTTTAGGGCTTTACCAGACACTAGACCTAGATCGGGATAAAGTGATATGGGATGTAGGACATCAAGCCTATCCTCACAAACTACTCACAGGACGCTACAGCGACTTTCACACTCTCAGGCAAAAAAACGGAGTTGCAGGTTATCTAAAACGCTGTGAAAACAAGTTTGACCATTTTGGTGCAGGACACGCCTCCACCAGCATTTCCGCCGCCTTGGGAATGGCTTTAGCTCGTGACCTAAAAGGGGAAAAATTTAAAGCCGTCGCCGTGATTGGGGATGGGGCTTTAACCGGGGGCATGGCCTTAGAAGCCATTAACCACGCTGGACACCTACCTAAAACTAACGTGTTGGTGGTACTTAACGACAACGAGATGTCCATCTCTCCCAATGTCGGTGCAATTCCCCGCTATCTCAATAAAATGCGCCTGAGTTCACCGGTGCAATTTATCAAAGATAATCTAGAGGAACAACTCAAACAAATTCCTTTTGTTGGTGAATCCCTTTCACCGGAACTCGAACGGATCAAAGAAGGGATGAAGCGTTTAGCTGTACCGAAAGTTGGTGCAGTTTTTGAAGAACTGGGTTTTACCTACATGGGTCCAGTTGATGGACATAACTTAGAGGAATTGATTGCCACATTCCAACAGGCACATCAAATTACAGGCCCGGTTTTGGTTCATGTGGTGACAACAAAAGGCAAAGGCTATGAAATTGCTGAACTTGACCAAGTAGGCTATCACGCCCAAAACCCTTTTAACCTAACCACTGGAAAAGCAATACCTTCTAGCAAACCCAAACCCCCCGCTTATGCTAAAGTCTTTTCCCACACTTTAGTCAAACTTGCTGAACAAAACCCGAAAATCGTCGGGATTACCGCAGCAATGGCTACAGGTACAGGTTTAGATAAATTACAAGCGAAATTGCCGCATCAATATATTGATGTGGGCATTGCTGAACAACACGCCATCACCTTAGCTGCCGGGTTAGCCTGTGAAGGTATGCGTCCCGTCGCTGCCATCTATTCCACCTTTTTACAACGTGCCTACGACCAAATTATCCATGATGTCTGTATTCAAAACTTGCCTGTATTCTTCTGTTTAGATCGGGCAGGAATTGTCGGTGCTGATGGACCTACTCACCAAGGTATGTATGATATCGCTTACCTACGTTGTATTCCCAACATGGTAATGATGGCACCCAAGGATGAAGCAGAATTACAACGGATGGTGGTAACTGGTATTAATCACACCAGCAGCCCTATAGCCATGCGCTTTCCCCGTGGTAATGGTCATGGTGTACCCCTGATGGAAGAGGGTTGGGAACCATTGGAAATTGGCAAAGGAGAAATTCTCCGTACTGGTGATGATGTGTTAATTCTGGGCTATGGCACAATGGTCTATCCAGGAATGCAGGTAGCAGAAATTCTCAGCGAACACGGTATTGAAGCCACTGTGATTAATGCCCGGTTTGTTAAGCCTTTGGATACAGAGTTAATTTTACCTTTGGCTAAACAAATTGGTCGTGTGGTGACTTTGGAAGAAGGTTGTCTGATAGGTGGCTTTGGTTCTGCGGTGGCTGAGGCTTTAATGGATGCTGATATTTTAGTTCCTCTGAAGCGCCTTGGTGTACCAGATGTATTGGTAGATCATGCCACACCTGAACAATCTTATGCAGAATTAGGATTAAGTAGTCACCAAATTGCTGAAACTGTTTTGCAAGCTTTCTTTAAGAAAGAATTAGCTGCTGTAGTCTAATATCCTGTCCATGTTTTGTAGGTTGGGTTCAATGAAATACAACCCAACCCATTAGACATCTCCAGAAACTAAATATGCGTGACCTAAAACCCCTGTAGAGACTTTCCATGGAACGTCTCTACAATCTTTACCAGAGATGTCTATTGACTGGTTTCCTTCCCTCCACCCAACCTTGTACGTTAAATAGGACTTATGCACTGTACAAAATGCAGATGATATGTATAAACAAAATTGCCTAGTTTCAGGCTTTATTTTGTAGTCTGTAGGGTGCGTCAGACAGAATAATTTAGGCTAAAATCACTAACTTTCAGATTCTGACGCACCTGACTTCATCTAAATCAGTGCGGTGCGTCAGATCCAAAAAATCTGTTGTTTCCTAAATTATCGGGTCTGACGTGGTTGGTGAGCTTGCCGAACCACACCCTACAAGAGATAAAATTTATCATCCTTATGTAATAGATTTTGTCAATGCGTAACTCCTAGTTAAAGAAGATATTTATTCGCGCTTTTCTACTTAAAAATAATTTAAGTGGTTTTAAACACCTGGTATTCGGCTGTTTCTGTAATTGGATAATTTTGTCCTATGGTTTGGTTAAAGTTATTTTCTATCAAGACTAAATCTTCTTTAGGTATGGATTCCCAGTCTTCTTTACTTGCCCAACGGATGATAAAAATAAGTTCGGTGTCATCGTCGGGGTTGAGCCAAACTTCTTTGTTGATAAATCCTGGATAATTGGCCAGGGCTGTTGTCCAAATTTCTCTATCCTTGAGAATAAACTCTTCCTGGTGCTGGGGTGGGACTTTAAATTTTAGCAGTTCTATAATCATCAGGATACCCGGTAAGTGGGAAACTCAGTGGCTTTAGCCTTGAGAGGGAAATATCTAAGTATACTCTGTCCGCAGCATCTCAGCGGCTTTAACCCTGAGAGTGTCAACTAATTTCCTGATATCTGTTTGTAAATTTGCCAAAATAGAAATGTGGGACAAAATAACTAGGCTTTGAGCTAAGGTTCGCTCAGTTAGAATTAAGAAACAGGGAACAAGTATGGACAGTAATAACTGGTTGCAACAGCTAATGATTCTCGGTATTGGTACAACATCGTTAGTAGCTGAAAAACTCAAGGATGTTAGTGATGAGTTGGTGAAAGACGGTAAGCTCAATCCTGACCAGGCAAAAGTGGTGATGGATGATATTGTCCAGCAATTGAAGTCTGAGCAAGGTAATTTGGAAATCCAAATGCAACGACAAATGCGAAATATGATGCAGGATTTAGGGGTGGCTCGTCAGTCGGAGGTGGATGAGTTACGAGGGAGAATTGACCGTTTGGAACGTCAAGTGCGGGATTTGGAAAATAAACTGTGGCGTTAAGATGGTCAATGTGATTTAAACTTGGTTATGTTCTATTGGTAATTTGATTAGTAAGCTGCCTATTGAGGGAGGGCTGATTTTGAAAGGAATTTTACTCAGCGTGGCATTAGTGGTGGTGTGTGTTGTAGTTTTGGTACTGGCACAGGTTGGTGGTAAACAAGATGCTACAACTACGGCTCAATTGGGTCAAATACCACAAACATCTACTGCTGTAACGGAAAACAACACCCAAATAGTGAGCAAAAATATGTCTGATGCAAAAGTGGAAACTACTGCCTCTGGATTGAAGTACGTTAAATTAACAGAGGGGACTGGAGCTATTCCTAAAACTGGGCAAACGGTGTTTGTTCACTATGTTGGTACTTTAGAGGATGGTACTAAGTTTGATAGTTCACGCGATCGCGGTCAACCTTTCAGTTTTAAACTTGGCTTGGGTCAGGTAATTAAGGGTTGGGATGAGGGACTGAGTATCATGAAGGTGGGCGATCGCCGTCAGTTAATTATCCCTCCTGAGTTGGGTTATGGCGCTCGCGGTGCTGGTGGTGTGATTCCTCCTAACGCTACTCTCATTTTTGATGTGGAATTGTTGGAGATTAAGTAGGTAACTCAAGTTGCTAGTTATCTCGTTGAAGTTGGTCATTGGTGATTAATTTTCTGTTTTAATCCAACACGGTTCAGTTAAGCCCGAAACTCTTTTTTAAACGAACCACAGAGGCACAGAGGACACAGAGAAATGAGAGAAACCAATTTTTAACTCAACTGTATTGTGTTTCAATCCTGTAAATCCTTTAATCCTGGATATCCTGATTCAAGACATTTTACCTAACTAGCAACTTACATTAGGTATTGGAGGTTGGGTACTGGGGAGAAGCATATTAATCACCCATTACCCATGACCAATTAATAGTTATTTGGTCGGGCTAAGTTTTTGAATTTTGTAAACTGCGGATCGAATAAAAGTTTAACCGCGCCCGTCGGTCCGTTACGATGTTTAGCTATTATTACTTCAGCAATTCCTCGATCTGGACTATCTGGATTGTAATAGTCGTCTCGATATAACATCATGACTAAATCCGCGTCCTGTTCAATGGAATTGTGAACAATGATGTTATTAGCTATAAAATTATGCCAATGAGGAACTGTTAAATCGAATACTTCCTCTTCTCCATCAGGTATGATTGCCACAATTTCATCCCAATATACATCACTGTTGGCAAGGGCAAGTAACTCATTTGATTGCACGATATTGGCAACTTTCAATGCTCTTTCTCGACTTAAATTTACTTTGTACAGTGTAGAACCACAATATGATGTTTTCATACGATATTGTATTTCTCTGGTTGTTATTCCAAGAGTTTGCATTGCAGGTACAACATAAGTTTTCCAAACCTCTTTGGGTATTACATCTCGGTTAGGATTATGAATACAATTTTCAAGGTGTTCAGAGATTTCCTGTAATGACCCTAATTTGTATTCTCCTACTGCTCCAATCTTTTGAATAAATAACTCCAGGTCAGGCTTACCAGTAATTGTGACATGATACTGATTTCTCCCCTTACCAGGCTGAGGAATCATTTTCAGTATTCCATTAATGCCCAATCTTAATAAAAGCGTCTGAACATTAAACGCTAGTCTTTCACTGCTACTTGAATAATATGCAATAGGTCTTGGTTTTTTGCCAGCAAGCAACTTTATAGAACCATCTGTACACCATAGATGACGGAGAAAGCAAGCTATAAACTCTTGGGGCTGTGAAAACAAGTCTTGAGGCACAAACTTTTCGTAAGACCTTAAACCAAAAACTCCAAGAGAGTCTAACCATTTGGCTATTGGATTTCTAACGCTATGAGTTAAGCGTTGTTCTGCTGGTAAATAAACCTGATACCAACCACGTTCAGGGGAAATTCTAGGAACAATGGCATCTCCAAACAAATCTTTTGCTAAATATGCAACTTTTTCTGCTAAATCTCGCTCCCTGGTGGTGTACTGTATAGAATGACTAGGTAATGTACAACCATCACCAATTAAATGTCCTAATAATGCTACCTCAGAATAAGTCATGGTTTGTTTACCCGAAATAGGTAGATATCTTGGTAAACATATATGTTGTTTAGGACTTAACTCATCAAGTCTTTTCCAACCATGAATTGTCAAGAATTTGTGATTAGCTGTTGCTCTAATTTTTCTTCCTAATCGAGTTTTTAAGGTAAATACAGGTTTGATACCTGTGGAAAAGACATTACTAACAATTGCCTTTTCTAACTGCATTTTTTTTTCATTTAATGCCCAAACTGTAAAATCAGATTTACCTACTAATTCTTTAATTGGTAGTTGTAATCCGGTATCTGCTAATGTGACTAGACTATCACCTGTTAAACAACCGGATTCGCGTAGGTCAGATAACATTGGGCGTTTGTTGGTGCGGGCTTCTACTCCCCGACTTAACTGAGATAGGGCAATAATGGGGACGGATAATTCGCGGGCTAATCCTTTGAGCGATCGCGTAATTTTCGATAACTCCTGTACACGATTATCACCTCCTCCTTCCATTAATTGCAAATAATCAATAATTATTAATCCTAATTCCATACCCTGTTCTGCTTGTAGTCGTCGTGCTTGACTCCGCATTTGGGTAACTGTAATATTGGCAGTGTCGTCAATAAAAATTGGCATTTCTGAAAGTATTCCAATGGCACGGCTTAATGGTTCCCATTGGGTTTGGCTAATGCGTCCACTTCGTAAATATCCTGTTTCAATTCCGGCTTCACTGGCTAATAATCGTTGTACTAGCTGTTCTTTGGACATTTCTAAGCTGAAAAATGCCACTGGTAATTTATATCCGGCGGCAATATTATGAGCAAGGTTTAAGCAAAAGGCAGTATTATGAACACAAATATCATTAGCAATAAAGTTGTGTGTTTGAGGAATGGTCAAATCATAAACTTGTTTGTTACCAACTGATTCAATAGAAATAATTTCATCCCAATAGACATCACTATCTGCTAATTGCTGAAGTGGTAAATTGTCTAAAGCAGTGGCTAAAATCCATAATCTTTCCCGTTTTAATGCCCGTTTACCAACATGAATATTTGTATAGTTTTTAATCCCAGCCCGTTGAGCTAAACTACTCCAAGTTTCCCTACCTTTAGCGGCTGCTATCTGTTCCCAAATCTCTACAGGTATTAAATCACGATTGGTTTGATATCTTTTTTGCGATATTGCTGCTGTAATTTTTGCTAATGCTGCTTCTTTGCCAAAAATGCCAATTTCTGTAATGAAGTTTTTGATAGATAAGGCATCTGTAATATCTAATTGCCATGCTGGTCTACGAGTATTATTATACTTTATAGACCGTTTTTTTAATGTAGCAATAATTCCAAATCTTAATAACAGATGTTGAATTTGTCTTGCTAGTTTTTCACTAACAGTACCATAGCCTAATTGTGATTGACCACTATTAAGTAAAGTAGCCCAACCATCAGTAGCAAAGAGACGATTGAGGAATAAGGATAATTGTGCTTTTTCTAATTTAAAGACAATATTTGGGATAGTTTTATTACGAGCATCTTTTCCCCATAAACCTAATTTTTCTAACCACATTGTCAAAGCATTTTTACTCTGTCCTTGGGAATCTTCCCACCTTACTGACAAACCACCAAATTCATTTACTGCTTGGGAAAACTCTGTTTGCAGTAATGGATTATTGTTTGTAAATCTAGGAGTGCAGTTAGTTAAACCACCATCACCAATCAAATAACCTAATAATTTGACTTCACACTCGCGGATAGTTTCTGTTCCAAACACATCTATTTTGCGAGGGATGGCAATCTTATTTCCAACTTGCAGGTTTTCTAATCTTTGCCAACCTTTGATAGTTAAAAATGGGTGAGTAATTGTGGTTTCAATTGCCCGACCTAAACGAGTTGTTACGCGGAAAACTGGTTTAATTCCATCATTTACAAATGCAGATGGTTGAGTAAAGGTCAATTTCCAATCATCATTTAATGTTAATAATGAACCTTGCCGTTGCTGATATAATTCTTCAATTGTCGCAATTTGTCCATCTGCTAAAACGATTTCTGAATCATAACTGAGACATTTTCCCATTGATGGCCTCCCAGCGACGATAATTAAATCAGAACGCTGAAAACCAGTGGTCATGGCATCTAAGTCATAGAAACCGCAGGGGATTCCGGGTAACGCTATACCTTCGTGTCGTTTTTCAACTTCTTGGAAAGCATTAATTAAGGTATCAGAAATGTGTACTAAACCTGATTGGGGTCTTTCTTGGGTAACGCTAAAAACTTTTTGTTCTGCTTGGTCGAGGACTATGGGTAATTCTGTTTCTGTTTCATAACCCAGATGAACAATTTCGTTACCAGCTTTTATTAGTTGTCGGCGCAGGTATTTTTCTGTGACTAATCCGGCTAGGGCATCAATATTGACGGCGGAAACGGTACGGTCTACGAGGGTGGCTAATTTGTTTCTACCACCGATTTGAGTGAGGAGATCGTTATCGGTTAGCCAGTTTGTGAGGGCGAGTAGGTCTGTGGGTTTGCCTTGGGTGTGGAGTCGTAAGGCGGCTTGATAGATGATTTTGTGGGCGCTGATATAAAAGGCTTCGGGAACCAAGCGATCGCTAACTCGACCAATCGCTTCTGGATCTAATAAAATTCCGCCTAAAATCGCTTCTTCTACTTCGATGTTTTGGGGTGGTAAACGTAGCCCGTCGGAGACATTGCTACCATCACTTTGAAAATTTAGTTCTTCGGGCATAAGTGATTTTAAATTGGCGATTGGGGTGTCGCTATTACACTTATAATCTATCTTGCCTATTTATTGTAAAAAACCGGAATCTAGGTTTTATCAGGCTTTGAGAATTTTGTGGTAAGAAATCCAGGTTATCTGTTCCCTAGACCTCTTGGATAAATACTTTGGTGTTGCCAAGAATATTCTTGAAAAGCTCACGCAGAGGCGCAAAGAAGAATTTGAAAATCACGACTTTTGCAAGAAGTCTCCTGTTCCCTGTTCCCTTTTTTTTGTAATATATTTGTACCACAGATGTGTGATCTGTGGTGATTAATTCCGTAGATGTTAGCTAGGGATAACTTGAATTTTAATTTGTGCTGTTACTTCAGAATGCAGTTTGATTTCGGCTTCGTAAGTACCAAGTTGGCCAATATCGGGAATGGTAATACCGCGCCGATCTACTTCTAGATTGGTAGCTGCTTGGATTGCTTCTGCTACGTCTTGGGTGGTGACTGTACCAAAAATGGATTCGTTTTCACCGGCTTGCTTGGCAATTAGCAGGGCTTCAATTTTTTCTAAGGTTGCTTTTTGTTGTAATGCTTGTTCTTTGAGTTCTAGTTGCCGTTGACGTTCTTTTTCGCGGCGACGTTCTACCTGTTTGAGGATGCCGGGGCTGGCGTGAATCGCCAATTTTTGAGGAATCAGATAATTACGAGCATAACCGGGGGCTACCTCCACTAAGTCGCCGGATCTTCCTAGTTTGCTGATATCCTGATTTAAAACTAATTGCACTCGTTTCGCCATTGTTTTTTGTTTTTCCTGTAAAATTTAATCTTTTCGGTGGCTTTGTGTATAACTCAAAGACTACATATCATAACAAAAAATGGGGGCGATCGCAATGCTATATTATTAAAAGGTTTTTCACCGAAAGAATTAAGCGTTCGCGGTAGCGTCCCGGAGGGAAAAGAAGAAGAAGCAAGAAGACTAGAATTTATCTTTCATGGCGCGAATTTTAGCAAAGGTCTGTACTGGTTCGTTGCTGTTGGCTACTGCTTGTAATGATGGTTGTTCCCAACGCAGGAAGGGATTGGTGCGTTTTTCTATTCCCAAAAGTGAGGGGATGGTTGGTTCTTGGCGATCGCGCTTGGTTTGTACTTCTTGGTAACGGTTTTGTAAATCTGCGTTTTCTCCATCTACGGTAATGGCAAATCGTAAGTTACTTAATGTATACTCATGGGCGCACCACACACGGGTCTGATCAGGTAATGCCCGGAGTTTTGTTAAGGAATTGACCATTTGGGCTGGTGTCCCTTCAAATAATCGACCACAACCTCCAGCAAATAAGGTGTCACCGCAAAATAATTCCCCTGGGTCATTGGGTGTAACGGGGGGAAAATAGTAGGCGATGTGAGCGCGGGTATGTCCGGGGACAAAGAAGACTTGGCCTGGGCGATCGCTAAATTGTACGCGATCGCCTTCTTGTAAAAACACCTGTTGTCCCGGAATCCTCCCCCGATCTTCCGCACCACCATAAATTGTTAATTGGGGAAATTTTTGCTTTAACTGCTGATTAGCACCCACATGATCTTGATGGTGGTGAGTATTAAAAATTGCCACCAATTCCGCATTTAGTTGGCTGAGTTGCTTTAAAACTGGTTTAGCCTCTGCTGGATCGACCACAGCCGCAATATTTTTTTGTGGATCGTACAACAAAAATATATAGTTGTCTGAAAGTGCTGCTATACGGATTATTTCCATTGCTTTTTTACCTCCCACACCAATTAATGCTTGATATTTATCATTCATAACTATAGCCTATTGGAAAAATGAGCTACGACGAAAATTGATATTATGATTACTTGTATTTTGTTTATCTGATCTGTTAATTTTTTTATATAGTATGGTAGTATAATAACACATCAGATCCTTAGACGGCTTGTGGTAATTTTACTATATCACAACCCCATATAAAATACAAGAAAATACGGAGATGAAAAGTATTGATTGGCAAAAGGTTCAGCAATGTTCATCCTTACAAATAATTTGCGATCGCTATATAGATTTTAGTTGCTCAATCCAACATAAACAACGGTTACAAGTAGATAAGTACCTGAGCCAAATTAATTCCAAATTTTTGAAACAACCAAAAATCCCTGTATTTCTTACTTATTGTATGCTATAGAATATACAGCGTATTTTGTAAAGTAATTAATTCAATGGTTTTGTATTTACCCAAGGAATAATTGACAGATGTTTCCACTGATATCAATTGTTATTAACTGTTTTAACCAAGGTCATTACCTAGAACGTTCAGTAAAAAGCGTGTTATCACAGACATTAACAGATATTGAATGTCTGATTATAGATGACGGTTCCACCGATGGTACTCGTCAGATAGCCCAAAGTTTGATCAGTCAAGATAGCCGAGTTAAATACTTTTTTAAAGAAAATAGTGGACTGCCATCTTCTCGAAATTTTGGTATTCAACAAGCCCAAGGTGAGTGGGTTCAATGTCTAGATGCAGATGATTGGATACATAAAGACAAAATTAGATTTCAGTTGAGCTATTTACCGACAGACAAAATTCACGAAGATATAGTTTTCTACTCAGATTATGAACGTGTATTCCTAGATGACAAAGATAACATTATTAACTCTCAAGAAAATATTATCGGTTCGCTAAGTAAAGACCAGTTAATTGAACGTTTACTGATACCTGACTTTCTTACAAGTTCACCTCATCCTTGTCTTCAGCAAGCTATGTTGATGAAAAAAAGCATCGGGAATAAAACCAAGTTTCCTGAACATTTAAAAGCATTAGGAGATAGATATTTTGCGGTAGACATTTTGAAAAATGGGGCAGAATTTATTTATACACCTATGGTTGGTGCTTACTACACAAAGCATAAATCAAATCGCACTAATAACTGGAATTATATGAAAAACTACTATACAGTTTTTTACGAAAATATCGCAGAGAATTATCCAGAATTAAATCAACTGTGTCAAATAGGAATAGAATATTTATTGGAAGAAGTAATCAGAGAAAAAAATAATCATCTTTTTGATAGACTGGCACAAATAGCTCCTACACCAGTTTATTTAATAGATAAAAAAATTAAAATCAATAACAAAGTTTCTCTCAAGATACTGAATGCTGCTAGAAGAGTAATGCCAAATTTTTTATTGTATGAAAAATATCGCGGACCACGATCAAAGAAGTTAATATCTATGATGTCAGGAAAAATAAAATTAGTGAAAGATATATTGCATTTACCTCAGTAAACATTGAAGGCAAAAAAATATTGATACTCACACTAGAAAGTATATGAATCATAACATTATCAACAGTAAACTCAAAAAACTGAAGGAGCATATCAAAAAAATACTCTCCCCACCCTCTTATATGATACCTTATGGAATTTCTTACTTAAAATTCTTAACAATACAAAGGAATATTAAGTCCTACCCAGAAAATATCATAGAAGAGTATGACTTAGTATTTGTAGTCTTAGATTTAGCAAAGGGTTGGATACTTGAAGCTATATGTAAAGAAATTGCGACTTACTTCCCAGGTAAGTATTGTTTTCATTATTCAGCATCTTCCTTACCACCATCCAAAGCTTACTTTTTCGCACATTACTCTTTTTTACCAGTATGCTTAAAACAAAATCCTCATATATGGGACAGGAGGATGGTTGTTTTTCATACACATCCTCGTACGGACATAGGCATCAGCAACGAAGAACTAATTTATGCAATGAATAGAGCAAGTAAAGTGATATGTATGTGTTCTCAATTTTCCCAGCTTCTAGTTTCCCAGAAATTGAAATCAGAGAAAGTAACTTACATTTTAGGAGCTGCTGATCCAAAAATGTTCCTACCCCATGAACGCTCAAATGGTGCTGTAGGTTTCTGCACAGCCTTTTATTATCGCAAAGAACCAGAACGCATCTTCAATATCATAAAAATGATGCCTTTACGAAAGTTTATTCTACTTGGTAAAGGGTGGGAAAAATATGATAAGTTTGCAGAAATGAAAGCTCTAGCTAATTTTTCTTATATTGAAGTTCCCTATTCAGATTATCCCAGATATTATGCTCAAATGGACGTTTTTGTTTCCACGGCCAAGCTAGAAGGAGGACCAATTCCCTTGATAGAAGCGATGATGTGCAATGTAGTTCCTGTGGCCAGCAAAACTGGATTTGCTCCAGATTTAATTATTCATGGTGAAAATGGATTTATGTTTGATACAAATAGTTCTGTGGAGACGATATGCGAATTAATTGAACAAGCATACAAAGTTAAAACAAATGTGAGAAAAACTGTAGAACACTTGAGTTGGGAGAATTTTTCTCTCGATTTCCAAGAATTTTTAAAGTAATTTATCAGAAATAGGAAGTTTAGCCAATGCTGCTTAATGTAGATAAGCAAATAAATACTATACTATCAGAAGGTGATAGAACTTCTAAATTAAGTGAGGAGAAACCATGAAAGCCGTAGTGACATTATGTATTGGAGAGGCTGCAAATAATCTTGGTGAAGTTACCCATCCCCTCTTAAAAGCTTATGCAAATCGGATAGGAGCAGATTTTATAGTAATTAATAATCCCAATATGGGTTTTGATGTTCCTTATTATGAAAAATACCAAATTTATAACTTATTAGAAAAATACAATCGTATAATTTATCTGGATACAGATATCATAGTCAGTCATGAATGCCCAGATTTATTTAAAATTGTCTCTGAAGATAATTTTGGTGCTTTTTTGGTCAGTAAGCATACATATTTCCATGATGGAGCAGTTAAAGATATCCAGAAAGAATTAGGAGATATAGGATGGGATAGAGAATACTTTAATAGTGGTGTGATGGTAGTTTCTCAACATCATCGTCAAATTTTTGCTAAAGACAATAATCTTGTAATATGGGCAAGTTGCACAAGAGCTTTTCCTGACCAAACAATATTAAACTATACTGTCCAAAAGCAAGGCATACTAATTGACGATATTGGTTATAAATTCAATCATACAACTGATCCTAAAAACAGCAGAGCTAGACTTGGACGGAGGATAAATCAGATATTGAACCTTTATGACAGATTGCTGAGTGCGGTTTCTTCCAAATATAAGAAGTATGTTGAAGAAAAATATAAAAATAATGGATACATAGTTCATTACAAAGGTAAAGAGCCTATTAAACATCGGTTTCAGAGCTACATGATCCATTACACCGGCAAGGGTCATAGACTAAAAGGCAGTAAAATAGATCAAATTCAAAAAGATTTATCAATTATCAATAATAAGATTCTATCTCAGGCTATTTCTTGGATACCATTTCTCGAACGTTTTGTATAACGTTATTTTAAAAAACATGAAATTTTCATTAGTTGTTAGTGATCTATCTGGTGGTGGAACTGTCCGGGCTTTTTTACTAGCTCAAGTTTTAAGACGGCTAAATTATGAAGTAGAAATTGTCGGATTTATTTACGGGAAAGAAATTTATGCAATTCCTCCATCTGGGATAAAAGTTGTTCCTGTACCAGGTAAAAATTATCCTGATTTTTTATGGTCGGTTCAGCAGCTTTTAAAGAAAATAGATGGTGATATTATCTATGCAGTTAAACCTAAAGCAACAAGTTTTGGTGTGAGTATACTGAAAAAATTGAGTAGTTCCCGTCCGTTGCTATTAGATATGGATGACTGGGAACTTAGTTGGTATGGAGGGTTTGAATGGAAGTATAATCCTGGAATTAAGCAACTGTATCGAGATATTTTCAAAAAAGATGGTGCATTGAGATTTCCTGATCATCCACTTTATATCCAATGGATAGAAAATTTAGTATCTTTTGCCAATGCAATTACCGTAGATACACAATTTCTTCAAGATCGTTTTGGTGGTGTATATGTGCCTAACGGTAAGGATACAGAAATGTTTGATCCTGATAAATATGACCCTGAAGTTAGCAGAGGACGTTATGGTTTATCATCTTATCGAGTGCTGATGTTTCCTGGCGCTCCTAGACCACATAAGGGAGTAGAAGATGTGTTAATGGCTTTAGATGAACTTAATCAAGAAGATTTAAGATTAGTAATAGTTGGTGGCAGTCCCTATGATAATTACGATCAAACACTGATTGAAAAATGGGGACGTTGGATCATCAAATTACCAAAATGTCCTGTAGAAGTGATGCCGGAAGTAGTATCTGCTGCCCATGTTGTAGTTGTTCCCCAACGAAATAATATTATTGCTCGCGCCCAATTTCCTCTAAAATTAACAGATGGTATGGCTATGGCTAAACCTGTATTATCAACCAAAGTAGGAGATATACCGGAGATTTTAGATAACACTGGTTATCTAGTCGATCCTCAATCGCCCGAACAAATCGCAGAAACAATTAAGTCAATATTTGATAATTTAGATGATGCTAACCAACGTGGAGTTAAAGCAAGAAAAAGATGTATAGAAAAGTATAGTATCAATGTTATGTCTACTATCCTTGAATCAGTTATTAAGAATTTGTAAATTGTCTTGTAATTAATAAAACAATGATAATTATGATCATCTGTGCTTTTATAAAATGTAAATTCATTTAATCAAATACAATGTCTACTAAAAAGATAATACTAAAATTTGCTAAACCTTATCCGGGCTTAATTCTACTAACGATTTTATTAGGATTTTCTGGAGCTTTGTTCAATGGTGTGAGTACGGCTCTGATTGTTCCAGTAATTTTAAGAATAGTGGGACAAGAAGTAAATTTGCAAGGCGCTCCTGGTATTTTACAATTCATCATCAATCCATTTGATAATGTACCAGAAAATATCCGTGACGGAGTGATGACCGGAGCAATACTAGGTATAATAGCTTTAAAAAATTTGGCTAATTATGTTAGTTCATTAATATCCAGTTCTCTCAGTCGGAGGATAACTTCAGATATGCGAGAAGTTGGAATTAATATGTTATTGAAAGTTGATATAGATTACTACAGCAAGATGAAGGTTGGTGATTTGATCAACAGTCTAGGTGGAGAAATAAGTCGTGCATCTAGTGTTATAAGTAATACGGTTAGGTTAATTACTATATCAATTACAATTCTAGTTTTTGTTGGTTTGTTATTGTCAATTTCTTGGCAATTAACAGTTGCTGCAACAGTCCTACTATTATTAGTGACCCTTCTCAATCAGTATTTTATTAATCGGGCTAAAATTTTTGGGAAACAACTTAGTGAGTTGTCTAAAGGCTACTCAATTGCTGTTTTAGAAGTTTTAAGTGGAATTAGGTTGGTCAAGTCAACGGGTAATGAAGAAAGAGAATATCAACGGATTAAAAAATTAATTGAGGTTCGTGAAAAAGCGGAGTTCCAATCTCAGGTAAATTCACAAATAATTCCACCACTAAGTGAAGTCATGGGAATTGCTTGTTTATTGATGATTGTGCTTTTGAGTAAAACTTTATTTGCAGTACAAGTAACCGCAGTTTCCACTGTACTTCTAACATATTTACTGGTGTTATTGCGATTGCTGCCACTGGTTTCTGAACTAAATGGTCTTCGCAGTAACTTTGCTAATATTGCAGCCAGTGTGGATACGGTAAATCAATTTTTAAGGCTAGATGATAAGCCTTTTATGAGTAATGGTAAACTTCCTTACAAAAAATTAGAACAGGGAGTACATTTTAAATCTATTTCCTTTGCCTATACTAACCATGACAGACAGGTACTCAAAAATATTGATTTATATTTACCCTGTGGTACAACTCTGGCATTGGTAGGTGGTTCAGGTGCAGGTAAATCTACATTAGCGGATCTTTTGCCAAGATTTTATGATCCAACAAGTGGTTGTATTACTTTTGATGGCATAGATTTACGAGAGTTTGATTTAGTATCTGTGCGAAAGAACATGGGCATTGTCAGTCAGGATACTTTTCTGTTTAATGATTCAGTCAGAAATAATATTGCCTATCCTAAACCAGAAGCAACAGAAGAAGAAATTATCCAAGCAGCAAAACTGGCTAATGCTTATGAATTTATTAGTAAATTACCCCAGCACTTTGATACAG
The DNA here is from genome assembly GCF_034932285.1 of Cronbergia sp. UHCC 0137. Lineage (NCBI taxonomy): Bacteria > Bacillati > Cyanobacteriota > Cyanophyceae > Nostocales > Nostocaceae > Cronbergia > Cronbergia sp. UHCC 0137. The sequence continues at coordinate 69,664 of NZ_JAYGHC010000022.1, read as the reverse complement.
TGATAGGCGATCGCGGTGTGATTTTATCCGGTGGACAAAGACAAAGATTAGCGATCGCTCGCGCTATTCTCCAAAATCCAGAAATTCTCATTCTCGATGAAGCTACCAGTGCCTTAGATACCGTTTCTGAACGTCTAGTACAATCTGCCCTAGATGCCCTCAGTGGCGTTAAGGAAGATTCTTTACCACAAGGACGCACTACATTAGTTATTGCACACCGTCTTTCCACAGTCCAAAAAGCTGATCAAATTGCTGTTTTAGATCAAGGAGTTGTAGTAGAACTTGGCACTCATGAAGAACTTTTGCAACTTAATGGTTATTATTCACGGTTATACTCAATGCAGTTTGCTAATAACCCAGAAACTCAGATTAAACGTAATCAAAGTTTGCTACACATATCCCACGAAATTCGGACTCAACTCAATTCTCTGATTGGCTTACTCCAATTATTACTAGATGATCTGGTCGATAACTCCCAGGAACAACAGGAATTAATTGCAGAATCTTACAAATCAGCTTGGAGGATTTTCAGTACAATTGATATTTTTGACGATTTCGTTCACTTACAAATGAAAGGTAATTTAAGGGAGGTTTCTGAAAAACAGAATGGAATAGTTATTAGCAAGCATGAGGAATTTGCTTATATTTCTCGGGAATTTCGTAAACACCTTAATCCTATTATTTCTTCCCTACGTTATTTATCTCAGAACGTTACATACAATCCTCAAGAGCAAACACAATTAATTACAGAAGCCTATGAAGCTAACATTTACCTGCTAGATACATTAAATAACTTTGAAGCGAGTATTCAATCTTAATAAAAACAGGAAAATAGTAAAATATGAGTATGAAAACTGTAGGGATGATTAGTAGCTATCGTGCTTTAGACAATAGAGGTGATTGGTTGTGGCAACAAACCCCAAATCAATTGGGTATTTGGGGCAATATACAAATGCAAGCACTGGCAGAAAACCCGGATTTTTTGCTAATGTATCAATTTGATTTTCCTCAACCATCCTTACCAGTACCTTGGTTTAAAAAATTTCGCCAAAAACAGCAAAAATCAGAACTCAACCTTGATTCTTTACTACGCAGTGTCCCCAAGGAGCGAATTATTTATTTATTGAGAGAACCACCTTTAGATGAAATTGTGAGTGTAAATACTTACAACTATCAACAGGCTAAAAATTGTTGTGGTTATATTTCTGGTCCTGATGACTTTGCTCCTACTCCAGATTATATGCCTGCCATTTGGTATCATGGTAATTCATTTCGAGAATTAAACGAAATGCCCCCTCCTGAAAAAATTGCTCCCTGTAGTTGGATTACTTCAGGAATTAATCGTACTGCTAATCATAACCAGCGTTTAAACTTTTTAGAATCTTTGCAGTCTAGGGGAATTAAGTTTGATTTATATGGACGTAACTTACCCTTATGGGCTAAAACCTGTGGACAGTTGGGTAACAAGTGGCATGGCATGGCTCCCTATTATTATAATTTAGCCATTGAAAACTATGCTGATAATAGTTGGTATGTGAGTGAGAAACTTTGGGATAGTTTATTAGCCTGGTGTTTACCAATTTACTATGGTGGAACAGCCGCAGATAAATTATTGCCACCAGGCAGCTTTTTAAGATTGCCAAGTTTAGATGAAAAAGGTATTGCTTATATTCAAGAAATCACTGCTAATCCTGATGCTTGGCACAATGCTAAAGATAAAATTGCTGAAGCTAGGCAGATTATTTTGCATAAACTGAATTTACTCAACTGGTTATCAGATTTTGTTGGTGAGTTTTCTTAGTTTTAAATTCAAGAGGAATTATAGATATGGATGGTATTTGTACTCTTGCTAACGATCGCGTTTTTGACCAAGTTGTGGCTTTATTAAATAGTATTGAGGCAATTTATGGTCAAGAGATGCCTGTATGTATCTATCCTTATGATGATAATATAGCCGAAATTACGGCGGAAGTTGCCCGTCGTCCTCATGTCACAATTTACGATAATCGGGATTCAATTCAGCAATGGGATCAATTTGTTCGTGATATTTGGGATGCTCATCCTACTGCTAAAAAACATTGGCAAACTGTAGGAGATAATGAATATCATAGAGTGGGAACTCATCGACGCTACTCTGCCTTTGATGCACCTTTTGATCGCTTTGTCTATATGGATGCTGATATTCTTTTAATGGATTCACTAGACCATATTTTTACACAGCTAAATAATCATGATTGGGTAGTGTATGATTATCAATATAAAGATTTATCTCATGTTTATGATGTTGCATCACCTAAATTAAAAAAAATATTCACTCCTCAACAATTGGAAAGAGAAATATTTTGCTCTGGATTTTACGGTTCTAAAAAAGATATATTCTCGGTTGAGCAACGAAAAGTATTACTAAAAAAACTCCAAGAAGGGGAAGGAGAAGTTCTATATGATATGGCTCCTGATCAAACTATTCTTAATTATATGGTGATGCGATCGCAACTTTCTAGCTATAATTTCGCTCACCATCTTGCTAAGGACGAGAGAACAGGTTGCTGTGTGACTTCCCTTAATTTTGAGGTTAAAGATAGTGTATTATATGATCGGGGAAACAAACTTACTTACATTCATTACATTGGATTGTCTTCAAAATTATTTACTAAGGTTTGTGCTGGAGAAAATATTGTTTTTCCTTATCGTGATCTGTTTTTAGAATATCGCTATCTCCACGAACCTGAAAAACGACCAAAATTTACAACCGAACCGAGACTTTACAATAGTTCACCTAATCATCCACCAAGTTTAAAAACACGGATTTTCAGAAAGTTGGGATTAATCAAAAATTAAAGGAGAAATTCATGGCTAGGGGAATTTATATTATTGCTAATGATAAAGTAACAGATCAAGCGATCGCTCTACTCAATAGTATCCGCTTATATGATAAAGAAACGCCAATTGTCATGATTCCTTATGATGATAATTATCAAGGTATAGCAAATACTTTAGGTGAACATTATAATGTTAAACTATACGAAGACCTAGATTTTATCGACCGACTTTCTCAAAAATTACACGAAATGTTTGGGGGAAAATTTTTCGCCCGTCCTAATCAGTTTCGTAAGCAAGCTTGCTGGTTTGGTGAATTTGATCAATTCTTGTACATTGATACTGATATAGTCGTGTTTGAGAAAATAATTGATAATTTAAACTACTTAGCTGATGCGGATTTTATTTGTTGTGATTATCAGCATTTAGGAGGAATAAAGAACGTTTTTAGTTCTAAAGTCTTGGAAGAAAAAGTATTTAGTGAAAACGAAGTTAAAGATATTTTTAACGGTGGTTTTTGGGGATCAAAGAAAAATCTAGTTTCTGAAAATGATTTATATGAAATATTCGCTGAGTGTGCATCTCATCCCGAATATTTTGATTTTTCAGAAAAAACTTCAGATCAACCAATTATTAATTATATGTTACTCAAACGCATTCCCAAAAGATTTAATATTGTGCGTCGAGATAGTAAAGCACCGGGAAATTGGGGAGGTACACCACATTTTAAAATTCAAGGTAATGCACTATTTGATCCCACAGTCAATCAACCCCTACAATATCTCCATTGGGCAGGTATTAAAATTCAACCAGGTTGCCCTTATTGGGAAATTTGGGAACATTATCGACATCTAAATCCAGCGTTACCAAAAGCAGTTATTCCCACACCTGTAAAACAGAGTAAATTGCAAGAAACTATTGATAACCTTAAAGATCAAGTCCGAAAAATAAAAAATAAATCATAGTTATTGAATATGAATAAACAACAGAAAGATTTTTGCTTTTGTACATTAGCTTTGGGTAAAAAATACTGTCTACTTGCTAAACAATTAGCTGAAGATTTAGCAATCTATTTTCCCGGTGCTTGTTTAATTATTTACACAGACTATCCTCAGTATTTTACTGAAAATCCTAATACCTTAATTTTCAAACATCAACAACAAGGGATTCTCAATTGTTATCATGATAAGCGTTTTGTTATTGCAGAGGCTTTATCAAGATTTAAAACCGCAATTTGCATTGATGCAGATACGCGAATTTTAAATGGAATACAAGATAATATAGAATGGATTCCTGGTATTACTGTGGGACATCATGAAAATTTGATTGCTCATGTTAGCAAGTATAATCCTGAAAGATTAGAGCCTATCAAAATTGTTGCATCTAAGTTAAATCTAAATTTAGATGAAGTTGAATATGTTGGTGAATCTTTGTGTATTCTGACTAGAGATGAAGGCAAAGAACTAGAATTTATAAAGCTTTGGGGTAATATTGGTAGGTATTTAGAATTGAAAGGGATTCATTCTGGTGAAGGGAATACTATGGGTTTAGCTGCTGCCAAATTGGGATGGAAAATTAATAGTTATGGTTGGGAGGAAATGAAGCAATTAACTCAACATCTTGATATTTCTCATACCAATATTAAGGAAAACTTTTGGCATCAATTAAGACTGAAGTTTGGCTATCATTATAGGTTAAATCGAGCCAGATTAATGGATTTAAATGATTTCAAATTTTAAAAGCATCTCTCTTACACAAAGATGCAAAGGTAACAAGGACTTGAGAAAAATCACACTTCGCGTTAGTGTTTGTTAGGGTTAATTTGTGAAAAAATGAAAACTCAATTTTGGGGTCAAATTCCTTCCTGTAGTTGGAATCGTCCTATTGGTTTAGGTTGGGATAAACCTTACACTGTGCGATATCCTAGTAATATTGATGATGGACCATGGCACGGTGCGCCTCTTGGTGGTTTTGGTGCTGGTTGTATTGGACGTTCTTCTAGGGGAGATTTTAATCTGTGGCATATTGACGGGGGTGAACATATTTTTAAAACCGTTCCTGCTTGTCAATTTAGTGTGTTTGAATCTGGAAAAGCTTATGCTTTATCTACTCAATCGCCAGAAGATGGTACACTTGATGCTTGGCAATTTGCAACAGAATTAGGAGATGATATTGGTACTTATCATGCACTTTATCCCCGGAGTTGGTTTGTTTATGAAAATATATTTGCAAGTCAATTAACCTGTGAGCAATTTTCTCCTATTTGGGCAAATAATTATCAGGAAAGTAGCTATCCTGTAGCGGTTTTTTTGTGGAAAGCATATAACCCAACTAATGCACCTGTAACTATTAGTATTATGCTGACTTGGGAGAATATGGTGGGTTGGTTTACTAATGCTTTAAAATCTCCAGAGGTACGGGTAAGAGATGATGGTAGTCCGGTTTATGAGTATTTACCGCGTTGGGGTGAAAGTGAGGGGAATTATAATCAGTTGGTGGAGGATTCAGAATATTTTGGTTGTGCTTTAAAAGGGGCAGGTAATGGTAGAAATGTGAAGGAAGGGGACGGAAGTTGGTGTATTGCCACTGTTAAAAATCCGCAAGTGGAAATTTTTTATCATTCCCGATTTAATTGTGTGGGTAATGGTGAGGATGTTTGGCAAAGTTTTAGTGAAGATGGTTCTTTACCTAATTATATTGATGAAAGTCCGGCAGATGAAAATATTAGATTGGGTGCGGCTGTGGCGGTTCGTTTCACTTTGCAACCAGGGGAAAGCTTAGAAGTTCCTTTTGTACTAAGTTGGGATTTGCCGGTGACTGAGTTCGCGGAGGGGGTGAACTATTACCGCAGATATACAGATTTTTTTGGGCGGAATGGCGAAAATGCTGGACAAATAGCCAAGACTGCTTTACAAGCATATCAAAATTGGCGATCGCTAATTGAAATTTGGCAAAAACCAATTCTAGACCGTCAAGATTTGCCAGAATGGTTCAAAATGGCGCTATTTAACGAACTCTACGACCTCACCAGTGGCGGTACTCTTTGGAATGCAGCTTCAGAACGTGACCCTGTTGGTCAGTTTGCGGTGTTGGAATGTCTAGATTATCGTTGGTATGAAAGTTTAGATGTGCGGTTGTATGGTTCTTTTGGGTTGCTGATGTTATTTCCTGAACTGGAAAAATCAGTCATGCGGGCATTTGCACGGGCGATTCCTCAAGGTGATGATCGTACTAGAATTATCGGTTATTACCTAACTATCAACGCCGAAAGTCCCCTCGCTGTTCGTAAAGTTGCCGGTGCTACACCCCACGATTTAGGCGCGCCCAATGAACACGTCTGGGAAAAAACCAATTATACCAGTTATCAAGATTGCAATTTGTGGAAGGATTTAGGTTGTGATTTTGTCTTGTTGGTGTATCGGGATTTTATCTTTACTGGTGGAAATGATGTGGAGTTTTTAGCAAATTGTTGGGAGGCAATTGTCCAAACTCTCGATTATGTGAAAACCTTTGATTTAGATGGAGATGGTATACCAGAAAATTCTGGCGCGCCTGATCAAACTTTTGATGATTGGCGGTTACAAGGTGTGAGTGCCTATTGTGGCGGGTTATGGTTGGCGGCGTTGGAAGCGGCTATGGCGATTAGTGATATTTTAGCAGACCGCAAAGACACAAAAACTCAAAAATCAATTTATCAATCTTGGTTACAGCAATCTCTACCAATCTATCAAGAAAAACTTTGGAATGGGGAATATTACCGATTAGATAGTGAGAGTGGTTCTGATGTCGTCATGGCTGATCAATTATGTGGACAATTTTACGCCAGACTATTGGGATTACCGGATATTGTACCAAGCGATCGCACTCTTTCGGCTTTACAAAAAGTTTATGATGCTTGCTTTATTAAGTTCTGTAACGGTCAGTTTGGCGCTGCTAACGGTGTTCGTCCTGATGGTTCACCCGAAAATCCCCACGCTACCCATCCTCTAGAAGTCTGGACAGGGATCAATTTCGGATTAGCTGCTTTTTTGGTACAAATGGGTATGGGAGACGAAGCAATGCAATTAACCCAGGCTGTAGTAAGTCAAATTTACAACAACGGCTTACAATTCCGTACCCCGGAAGCAATTACGGCTGCTGGTACTTTCCGCGCTAGTACCTATCTGCGGGCAATGGCTATTTGGGCTATTTATCTATTAGTTTGAGTTGCTAGTTAGGGAAACAGGATATCCAGGATTAAGACACAATATAAAAATTTGTTTTTCTCTTTTCTCTGTGTCCTCTGTGCCTCTGTGGTAATGCGTCCCGCACGCTGCACGAACGTTAAAAAAAATAGAAGTTCTATATCTCCGATTTCTTTAAGAAGTTGGGGATATATCTCTAGGCTAGAAATTTATTGATTGTTATCTAAAAAATCGTATCTTTGACTACAGAAATATTTGTATATCTGTAATATGTAACTTTATGATCTAAGTTTATTTAGACTTGTTTCCGGAATCCATCTAAAGAATAAGTATTGATAATAGTCTAGAGATTTAAACATAGAAACTCATGCTTTTCATGTCTGTTTATTTTGTCAAGGCTATTCAATTTTTAGGGGTGCTAAGTGAAGGGAGTTTTATTATAAACTATCAATTAGCGTTTGGCAAGTAATTCACCAAATATGGTAGAACTATAATTTTGCGTTTTGGATGACGTGTAAAATCAAAGATTTATTGCTTAAAGGTTTTATTTGAATGATTACCATATTCTGATCATCTAGATAAATATTTTAAAATAGTATCTTTCATCCCTTAATTACTAGGCTCATTAATGAGCTTTTTTCGTTTAATGGCGTATTATAAAGATAATTTGTATAGGTTGATTCAAAAAATATTATCTTGATTTGTTGACAATTAAAATAATCATGAATTACAACTATTTTACTGAGTTGTGAATAAAATAGCCAGAGTTTAAAGTGTCTTCAGAAAATTTTTAAAGAAAAACCATAAAAATATATAATCATCAATATCTTAAAATAATATTTAACTACTTTAGCAAAGTGAGTACCCAAGCAAAACGCCTGTATTTCTTTTTCTGTAAGCATTTCTGAAAACAGCTAATACAAACTATTCTTAATAAGCTTGGTATTTAACAGTGCATTAAATAGATTAAATAGGGGGTGTTACCCCTGATTTTTTTGATAATTTATGGGCAAAAATGAAAATTATGCAACAGATAAGTAGTGTTTTAGAGCTATTGAGTAAATTTAACTTATCAACAGGCAAAAGTGGCTGATGACATTAGAGATAAAACATAGTATAAATACAAATATAGTTCATAAGATTCAACAACCAATTATTTTCACCATCCAGTCAAAAATCATGAGATTTTGCCTAAAAAAGTTTCTGAACCTTGACGGAAAGTTATACAATAATAACAGGGGAAAATAATGGGACTAGAGGTTGGGAAATTCTCAAATAACATACTATGACTCAAGACATTTCTGGTAGTAGCAGCAACTTAGATAAGACAATTCATCCTGAACAGTTTGACCAGGTAGTAGAAGCAATTATTGCTGGTAAGTATTCCTGGGCTTGTGTTTTAATGCTGCGGTTAGTTGGCTATAATCCTCTCCATTACATTCCTTACCGCACTTATAACAGATTGCTTAAAGAAAACTCCCGCATGGGTAGGTCAAATCCACAGCAAAATGAAAATCTCAAAATTGCCAAGCAAGCTACAGAAAAAAGGTCTGATAGTCATCTTGTACCTAGCTGTTTGAGCAAGATCAAAGACCTGGCATATCTTGAAGTAGGTGTTAAACAAAAGGTAGAAGTACGCAATAACAACAGGGAGCAGAGGTCGGCATAATTTACTACAAAAATGAATTGGAAAAATCTTCAATAATGTGAGGTGGGCATTGCCCACCCTACATATATCAGGACTTACAGATAACATCTCTCAAAACCTCATTTCTCTGTGAACTCTGTGCCTCTGTGGTTTGTTTTTCAGTGACTTGTGCGTAAATCCTATATATTTCGGGGATCAAGAAATCAAATAAGAATCTTATATTTAATTTTGGGTTTTAAATATAAATTTTTTGTAAAAAGTATATGAAGTTTTCATAAAGATTTTGATTTTTCTATAAACTTGAGGCAAAGATGTAGGAAAATTTGGAAAAGAAGAAGAGTAGATTAAAACAGAGAGTGAGGTACTGTTGCTTTGACATTTAACTTATCTTGCAGAAGATATCAAATTTATGGCAATCTGCTGATGAGAAAATACGAGTTTTAGGTTAGTGTAAGAAATAGGTTATATTCTTACCTGATCTTAACTACTTTTAGGCTTCAATTCGTGGAACAGGTTTTACCTCATTTTTGGGCAATCAAAACTTAACTAACTTAAATATTTGGAGGTTGAATTTTGAGCCTGCATTGCAGTCTTCAATAACATCCTCAAAATCACATCTACTAGAAAAGTTTGAATTTACTTTTCTGTGATTATCAATGTGGAGTAGTTGATGTTAGGGACTTTCAAATAAAAAACAAAACTTTCTTGAAAGTCTCTTAACGCTGATTATGGTTGCATTGTAGCGATTTTTCCTTGAGGAATTATCGTTCATCTTCACGCTAGGTTGATCAATAATATCAAGACCTAACCACGGTGTACTAAACATCTGAGTTTGAGTTTCCTTCCCAAGGGTTGCAATGATCAAAATGCGTGAATCTTGCATTAATTATAGCGTTATCAGGAATGTTTAAGCTATCTACTTAAATGATTTGAAAATGTAGTTTTGTACCAAGATTTATCTAAGTTAGCTTTGCATCTGAATTTTAAAAAGGGATGCAATAGATAAACTTGCCCAAATTTTACAGTAGACGGCAACTGGTAATAATTATGTCATACTATTCTGGTCAAGACAAGAATTTTGATGTTTACGAAACACAAGAAAGTAAGTTTTTAACGCCTTTTCAACGTAAGGTACTGCTCAAAAATTTACAAGCTAATTTACAACCAGAATATCGAAGACGGATTGAAATTATGTTGTTAGCAGATATAGGTAAATCTCAGACTAATATCTGTGAAATTGTCGGTTGTTCTCATGAGATGGCACGGTATTGGATAGGTATAGCTGAGGCTGGTATGGCACATAAATGGAATGAGCGGCCGATAGGTAGACCAAAGACTGTAAATAATCAATATATCGAAAGGTTGAAAGAGTTGGTGAGTAATAGTCCGCGTGAATATGGTTATGCTTTTAGTTACTGGACGGCGCAATGGTTAAGTAAACATTTAGCGAATGAGTTAGGAATTGAAATTAGCGATCGCCATATTAATCGCCTACTTAAACAAATGGGACTTTCGACTAAAAAGAAAAGTTCCCAACCACAAGAAACTGCTCCAAGTCAGGATAATAGCATCAAAATTAGTGATTTGCAATATAACGACGAATCTAATTTTTCTTGGTCTTTTAATTTAATACAGAGTAAATAATCAAGATTTGTGAAAACTCTTGGTTTGGAAAATTTTTAATGTGAAACAGCTTAATGTTTTGGAGGAAAGGAAATGCCATCAGGGTTTTCTGAGCAACAGTTAGCTGAACAAATCATCCAAGTTTTGGGTGAGTCGCTATCAGGTGAAAATTTAGAAAAGTGTGTTCAAGCAATAGAAATTATTGAACCACCGATAGCCAAACAATTTTGGGAAGCGACAACGGCAAAACCAGGAATCTATCTGGTGTTGATGGGTAAGGTGAGATTGCTAGATGGGTCGAATAATTTAATTACTACTTTGGGGATAGGAGGATCTTATGGAGAGTTAACTTTATTTCCTGAAGAGGAGTTTTGTGCTTATGTAGCTAGGGCTTCTGTGAATTTAAAATTGGGTTATCTTCCTCTACAGGTGATCCGTCAATTTCCTAATGTGAGCGATCGCTTGTTGGCTAAGGCTCAATTGTGGGATACACTGTTGTTTTTGTGCCACGATTCTGATTTACTCCGTCATGAATTTGAGGAAATGTTAAAGGCATTATCTCAATTTGAACGGCACAATTTAGATATTGGTTCTCTAAATACCAAACTTAGCAAAGATAGTAAACTTATGCTACTGCGTGAAGGAGAATTGGTACATTCCCAAGGATATGTGTTAAAACCTGGTAATATTTATGCTCCTCCTCAAAGAGGAAATTGGCAAGTAACACAAACAGCGATCGCCTATATTTTGCCCCATGCACGTTGGCAAGCTGCACTACAACATTGGCCGCAATTAATACATTTCATTGATAGTTCCCAGAGTACAGAAGTTCCTGTTGTCGAAGTTCCCCAAAGAGAAGCTAAAATAATTCAATTTCCCCAACCACAGTTTCAAACACAACCAAAGCCAAAAAAACGCCGAAATTACTTTCCTAGTCCCACAGTCACCGTAGGAAATTGGTGGCGCAAAGTTAGTAAACGCTATCCGTTTTTTGAACAACAAAGTGCGGCTGACTGTGGTGCGGCTTGCTTGGTGATGATTAGCCGCTATTGGGGTAAACACTTTAATATTAATCGGTTGCGGGATTTATCTAATGTTAGTCGCAGTGGTGCAACCATGAGGAGTTTAAGCATCGCAGCCGAAACTATCGGCTTTTCTACTCGTCCGGTAAAAGCCAGTTTAGATAAATTAGCACAACAACCCCTACCAGCGATCGCACATTGGGAAGGTAAACATTATATCGTCGTCTATGAAATTAGTAGAAAACGGGTAATTGTTGCTGACCCCGCTATTGGTCAACGGACTCTAACTACTAAAGAATTTAAAGCAGGTTGGACTGGTTACGCTTTATTATTACAGCCAACTGCATCACTTCAAGAAACACCAGAAGCTAATACCCCATTCTGGCAATTATTTGATTTGGTAAAACCCCATACTCAAGTATTGTTAGAAGTATTTGCTGCTTCGTTATTAATTCAAATATTTGGATTGGTGACACCTTTATTTACCCAACTATTATTAGACCGGGTGATTGTTCAGGGTAGCACCGTTACCTTACATACCGTTGGGTTTGGGTTATTAATTTTTGGTTTGTTTCGTGTTGCTATCAATGGACTCAGACAATATTTACTAGACCACACTGCCAATAGAATTAGTGTATCTTTGATGGTAGGTTTTATTAAATATACCTTTCGCCTACCTCTGTCATTTTTTGAATCCCGTTATGTTGGTGATATTGTTTCCCGTGTCCAAGAAAACCAAAAAATTCAGCGTTTTTTGACTGGTGAAGCATTATCTATTACTCTGGATTTATTAACGGTTTTTATCTATGTAGGTTTGATGTTTTGGTACAGCCCACCTTTGGCTTTACTCACATTATGTATTGTCCCACCTTTCGTTTTATTGGCGTTAGTTGCTACACCTTTTTTGCGCCGGATAAGTCGTGAGGTATTTGCGGCAGTAACTAAAGAAAATAGTTACTTAATTCAAAGCTTAACTGGTATTGCTTCTATTCGTTCAATGGCAATTGAGCAAACAGTACGCTGGCATTGGGAAGAGTTATTAAATGATTCAACCCGTAAAAACTTTAATGGTCAGGTAATTAGTAACCAGTTACAAATTGTTAGTTCAACTATTCAATCTGTCGTTAATACAGGGTTACTTTGGTTTGGGGCTTGGTTGGTAATTCAAAATCAATTAACTATCGGACAATTGGTAGCTTTTAATATGTTGCTAGGGAACGTTATTCAGCCCTTTCAAAGATTAATTGTGTTGTGGAATCAACTGCAAGAGGTGATTGTTTCGACCGAAAGAATTAATGATGTTTTAGAGGCAGAACCAGAAGAAGATTTAGCGGTTCATCCCCGGCAAGTATTAGGGCAATTACGGGGATATATTCGCTTTGATCAAGTGACATTTCGTTATCATTCAGAAAGTGATATTAACGTCTTAGAAAATCTGAGTTTTGAAATTCTACCTGAGCAAACTATAGCGGTGGTGGGACGTAGTGGTTCAGGTAAAACGACTCTTTCTAAATTAATTTTGGGTTTATATCTACCGACAGAGGGCAGAGTGTTAATTGACAGTCAAGATGTGACTAGTATTTCTCTACGATCGCTGCGATCGCAGATTGGAGTTGTTGACCAGGATACCTTTTTGTTTGGGGGAACAATTAGGGAAAATATTAGTATTGCCCATCCTGAAGCTTCTTTAGAAGAAGTGATGGAAGCGTCGCGGTTAGCGGGTGCAGATGAATTTATTAAACGCTTGCCTATGGGTTACGAAACCCAAATTGGTGAGGGAGGGGGGATGTTATCAGGGGGACAAAGACAGAGAATAGCGATCGCTCGTGCATTGCTAGGTAATCCCCGTCTCTTAATCTTAGATGAAGCTACCAGTCATCTAGATTCGGAATCCGAGCGAATAATTCAAAATAACTTCAAAAACATCCTCAAAGGACGCACAAGTGTAATTATTGCCCATCGTCTTTCCACTGTGCGTCATGCTGATCTGATCTTAGTTTTGGATCGGGGCATTTTGGTCGAAAGTGGAACTCACGAAGACTTAATTGCGAAAAAAGGGCATTATTTTTACCTGAATCAACAACAATTAGCACCAACAGGTTATAGCAGGAGTCAGGAGTCAGGAGTCAGGAGTCAGGAGTAAAACCCTGTTGTGAAAAGAGTTTCATCAATGGCTTACGTCAAGCTGCGCTAACAATTGATGTCCTAACCACCTTGGTGATTGCTATAAGTGTCACGACAAAAATATTAATAGAAAATCCAGAGGCGTTGCATACAACGTCTCTATGTATGCGTACAACATTTCCAGTTTGTAATTGAATCGAAAAACTTAATTTTAGTTATGCCACAAACAACCGTAACTAGGCGATCGCTCTCGCCAGATCAATCATCTTTAGTTGAAGATTCTAATCATATTATTCAACATCAAACACCAACAGCAGGTAAAGCAAAAGATTGGTTTTATGGTACTGAAGAATTATTAGATGCTTTACCGAAAGCTTGGACAAGATCCATGCTGTATTTACTAATTAGTTTTGCAGCAATTACCATACCTTGGACAATGTTCACCCAAGTTGATGAAACAGGAAGTGCTAGTGGAAGAATAGAACCCAAAGGAGCAACCCAAAAACTAGATAGTGCAGTTACAGGTAGTATCACTAATGTCAATGTTACAGAAGGAGCAACAGTTAGAGCCGGACAAATTTTAGTGCAAATGGAGTCTAATGTTTTGCAAACAGAACTCCAACAAACACAGACTAAATTAGAAGAATTAATCAGTCGTCAAGGTCAACTAGAACTGCTTAAAAACCAAGTTTTATTGGCCATTAATATCCAAGAACAGCAAAACCAATCTCAAGCATTAGAAAAGGCAGCACAACTTAATCAGGCCCGGCAAAACTTGAATAGTAGAGAAAGTGTGTACAACTTGCAAAAATTGGAAAAACTAGCACAAGTTAATCAGGCTCGACAACATATAAAATCTACAAAAGTAGCCCACAGATTAACCAAAAGCCGTTTAAATCGAGACGTTTCAGAAGTTACACGCTATCGTTCACTTTTACAAGAAGGTGCAATTCCTGAAACTAAAGTTGGGGAATTAGAAAAGATAGCTGAAGATAGTCAACGTTTGCAAGAAGAAGCAAAATCTAATATTGAACAGGCTTATCTACGATTACAAGAAGAGGAGAGTCGCTATCAATTAATTATTAGTCAAGCCCAATCAGATATTGAACAAGCAAAACTCCGGTTAGAAGAAGAAGAAAATAGCTATCAAGCAGTATTGCAAGCGGGGAAACTAGCTTTACTCAAAAATCAAGAACAATTCAAAAACCTGCAAAGAGAAGTTACTTCCCTCAAATCAGAAATCACCCAAACCACAAGCCAGATCAAATCCTTACAGTTTCAGTTACAACAAAGAATAGTGCGATCTCCCATTGATGGTATTATCTTTGAATTACCAATTAAAAAACCAGGATCAGTTCTCCAACAAGGACAAATGATTGCTCAAATTGCACCCAAAAATGCAACTTTAATTCTCAAAGCTCAAATGCCTAGCCAACAAAGTGGTTTTGTTAAGTTAGGAATGCCAGTAAAAATCAAATTTCATGCCTATCCTTTCCAAGAATATGGTGTAACATCAGGACGTGTTACTTGGATTTCTCCAGATTCTAAAATTCAGGAAAATAGCCAAAATCCCATCGAAGTTTATGAACTAGAAGTCTCCTTAGAACAACCTTATATATCATCAGGTGATAAACGCATCCCGATTATACCAGGTCAGACAGCAACAGCCGAAGTTATTGTCCGTCAACGTCGAGTAATTGACTTTATCTTAGATCCATTTAAAAAATTGCAAAAAGGCGGTTTAGAGCTTTAGTAATTAATCCCTTTTAAGCTTGGGGTTTAGCACTGTTAAACCCCAAGATAATCACGAAATTTTTACCTCTAGCAATTAATTAAAAAATTAAAAGTACCATTAGGTAGAGATAAAAAAATATATCTCAGGTGAATATGATATATATGCTAGTAATTTGTCTAAACGAACTCAAATAAGTAATTTAAAATGAGTTTAACAACTAGAGGGATTGCCTTATGTCAAATATCTTGAAAGTTTCCCCGGAAGAAATTATTTATCATGTCAAAATATCTTGTCAAATCCCTAGTTTACTCGAAGCGATCGCTACTAAAAAAATAATTACTGACACTGCTGCAAAAGAAGGTGTTATCATCGAAATAGAAGAACTACAAAAAGCAGCAGATAGTCTCAGATTAGCCCAAAACTTAATCAGGGCAGAAGAGACTTGGACATGGTTAGAAAAACATTATCTTTCCCTAGATAACTTTGAAGAAATAGCCCATATAAATTTACTATCTGCTAAGTTAGCTAATCATCTATTTGCAAACAAAGTTGAACAGTTTTTTTACTCCCATCAACTCGATTACACCACAGCCGTAACTTATGAAGTTATATTAGATGATGAAGACTTAGCTTTAGAAATATTTTATGCGTTGAAAGAAGGAGAAATTAGTTTTCAAGAAATCGCTCGTCAATATATTAAAAATCCCGAAATTCGTCGTGCAGGAGGGTATCAAGGTATCCGTCCACGTAGGGATTTTAGACCAGAAATTGCCGCAGCGGTTTTTGCAGCAAATCCACCACAACTTCTCAAACCAATAACTACACCGAAAGGAGTACATATAATTTTGGTTGAAGAAATCATTAAACCACAGTTAAATGAACAAATGCGTGCAACAATTATGGGTGAATTATTTACAAATTGGTTAAAGCAGCAAATTAACACATTAGAAATTGGACTTAATTTAGCAGAAGATACCAATTCCCCATCTTCACAACAAATGTTGAGTGAAGTCAGCTAAAATATTAACGCACCGTTAATTCTAAATAAAATCGGTGCGTTATACTAAAGAATTAGATTATATCTAATTTGTATAGCGTGTAAGTTTTAAATAAAATATGTAGGGTGGGCATTGCCCACCAAAACCCGCATAAAGTAAGCCTTATATGGTAGAAATTAATTGGAAGTATGCTTATAATCTTCCGAGAGATTCCAGCTTGTTTCAAACTTAACAACATCTAATTTCTGCTTATTTTTGGGAAGATCATTGGTTTCACCCAAAGGACTATTATTTTTAATTAATCGGCTGTAAGTACGATATGGTATATACTCTAAAGGATTATAACCTATAAAGTGCAGAAGTAAAGTACAAGCCCATGAATACTTACCCAAAATAATAGCCTTGATAATTTTTTGCAATTCTTCACGCTTCAAGATTTTATTTAATTGTTCATTTTGCTCAAAATTTTCTTCCGTCATAAGCTTACTCCATTACTATGAATTTGTCGGATATTTTGTAGTCTGTAGGGTGCGTCAGACAGAATAATTTAGGATAAAATCACTAATTTTAGGTTTCTGACGCACCTTATTTTATCTGAAAAACTGTACAAAATGCAGATGATATATATGAAGAAAATTGCCTATTTTCAGGCTTTTGTCATCCCATATTAGTGTGGTGCGTCAGATAGAGAAAATCTGTTAGATGCTCAATTATCGGGTCTGACGCACCCTACAATAATAGATTCTGTCATCGTGAAACTTACAAATTAGCAAAAACGATTACAAAGGAGTATAAATATCCTCAGAATTGGCATTGAGATAAGGATATTTTAACGAAATTCCTTCAGATAAAAAACTTTGAAAAATTGACATCATTCGTCCTTCTGGAGTATCATTACCTTGATGCCAGGCATTAATTAACCCATTAGCAATAATTTGACAGCGATTTGTGCCAAAACTTTCTTGTTGAGTAAACTTTTTTTGTGGTTCTTCAGCACAAGCCAAACCTGGAGCTAGTAACTTCGTAAACAATGGTACGTTTTCCAAAAAATACGATTGATTTTCAAAATATACAGATTTTAATACTTGGTGTACAACTGGATAATGTTGTTTATTAAAATACAACACTGCCGAGTCATAACGCCGATAATCAGATGGGTTATACAAAGCTTTAAAGCAAAAAGAAATTGAAATAGCGTTAAGCCTTGCTGTTAAGCTTTCCATCAGTTCTACAGACCCTTCTGGGATTAAATTAAAGTAGATTCGAGTGATATCAAGATGATCTTGATAACCTGCATTAGATATTGCCATATAAAATCCGTTTTGCACCAAATTTTTAGGCATTTTGATTGCCACCAAATTACCAACTGTCGCCATTTTATCTGCTGGTGACAAATATATATCTCGTTCAATATGTAAATTTAAGCCATTTTTATGTACTACCAAATTACCGTCCCTTTCTTCTTTAATTACTAGCCAATCATGACTCCAATAACCTTCACTTTTGTTCCGAGAATGCAGCCGTTCATAAAAGTCAAAATCTATGCCGAAGGTAGTATCATTCACCCAATTTTTATCTTGAGCATCATTAGCGATCGCTACTGTTTGTGAACCGTTATAATACACACTATACAGAAACCCACTTAACTGTTTAGTTAAATGTCTATTTTGAATCTCTAACGGTAATTGTTCAAAGCGAGAAATTACTGATTCTGGTAGTTCTAAAGACTTATATTCTGGATGCTTAATACAATGATAAGACTCAATTTGCACTTGATGAACAATGTCTTGTAGTGATGTCTGCAATCTTTCTGGTAAGTCCAAAAGTTGAGTATGAGTTAAATTTAATAGTTGCATAATTGTCTAGAGTGTAAGGGAATATTGATTTCATTCAAGTCACTGAAAAACTAACCACAGAGGCACAGAGTTCACAGAGAAATGAGGTTTTGGGAGATATTTTGCGTAAGTCCTGTTCATTTTGAAGTTGGAGTTTTGTAGATACCCCCAGGATATTGTGAAGTTCGTAAACCAATAGGAATCAAATCTGATACTTCCATCCCAAAAACTGTAACCATAGATGCTTGAGGACGACACAATAAATTCTTAGCAACTTGGAGAATACAAATACCCGCATTCCCAAAGGTTCTTTGATGTTGTAGAGTTGCTTGAATAGACCTAATTAATGCCAACCCAGCAAACTGTATAACTAATTCAAAAAAATTAGGACGATACTCTAAAATTTCTGGGAATTGAGCCAAATAAGCACTAACTAATGCTGCTATGCAAGGTTGCAGAGATTGTAAGGGAATTGCTGCTAAACGCAAAGAATCTTCTATTGGTATTGTTCTGCTAGTAACCATACTATGAAGCCAAATTTGTAAATAACTAGCAATTACTGTTCCTAAATCATTGGCCGGATCTCCCCAATTACCCTGTTCCCAGTCAATGAAGCGAATTATTTTTTCATCGGAATATGATTCTTTAAAAATAGCCGCTTCCCAATTTAAAGAGAGAAGAATATTATTTAACTTCAAGTCATTGTGAGTAAAACAACAAGCATTGAAAGCATTACTCAAATCAGCGATCGCTCTCCCTAAATGATCGTATCTTTGATAAAGAGTAAAAAATTTCAACCCATCAGCAGGTAATAAACCAAATACTGCTGGACTAATTCTCTCCAATCCCCTTGATAGATCATGAGTTTCAAGATCGACCCCAATCTTATTTTTTTGAAAAAATTCCTGATAATCTTGACGATTTATAGTTAAGCGATGAATAGATGCCAAAGTTGTGCCAATTAACCGAGATATCTGCGGTGGAAAAAAACTTTCACTATGGTAAAAGTCTAATAGATCACGATATTCTTGCAGATAATTGAAAACAATGATAGAATTTTCGCTATCAAAATGAATCGCTTCTGATAACGATGACCGCAAATGGCTAATTTCTGGAAATAGCTGAAAAAATTTATGCACTTGCCATTCATCAGCAAATTCATTTAAAGTTTTACCTTCTCGGTTAATACGTTCTTGCTTAACTAAAATTTTATGGCCATCTGGAAAACTGACAAGTAAGTTAAAGTTCTTTGCGGGTTTTAGTTCTATTTCGCTCAAAGACTGCTCTTCCTGAGTACAGATTCCTTGGGAAATGAGATACTCGAAAACATTTTTATCACTCAATAGAAACTTCATGGCATTAAATATTGCTAGTTATGAGGTTATTCGATTAGCGATCGCTCTGATTTTTAATTAATACTTATTTCTAAAGCTGAAATAAGTCACTAAATCAGAAATAGAATCAATAGCATAAGCTATCAACATAAATTCCATAAGTTTAATTGCAAACTGAAATATATAAAATGGATCTCTTTCACCACCAAATACAGACATAGCTTCTATCTCATCTAGGTCTTCAATCAAGTTTTCTGAATTACTAAGAACAAGATCAGAAATTATTATTTTTGCCATATATTTTCAGATGAATACAAAAGTGTTGCTTAATAAAATCAACTTATCAGGCTTAACTCTTTTTGATAAACCCTCAAATTAATTTGCATATCTAAAAATACACATATTTTAATTCAAATTTATTAAGCCATTGTAAATTAGGTAAATTAACCAATAATAAGTATTAGTTGAAATAATATTAAATTAGCCATAAAATTCTAGCAAAGTACAAATGAATTAAAAGATTTAAATGGTTTGATTGGCTCTCCTGGTTTATTAATAATCTAGTTAACAGTTGTTAATTAGATAGGTTATTTTTCCCAGGAGAGCCAATTAGCCTAGTAGTTGACTACAAAGCTATTAGTAATAGACACCTGCTGCACTAGCTGAGAATGATTTTGCTAAATATCCAATGTGACCAATTCCGTATGTAATTACAAAGGATTCAGTCAACTTACTAAATAAACTCATGTCACTGAAACCAAGATAACTACCACCAACAACGTTATCAGCATCGCTCATATCATTAAGAAAGCTTTCGGAATCTTGGAAAAATTCAGAACCAGCAACGTGTAATTCAGAGAGAGTAATATTAGCCATGATTTTCTCCTAATAAACTTGTTTTCAGTGAGTGGATTGTGTGAACGATTGAGCATTGAGTGGCTTAACCGTTACTACTATTTTTATGCTGATGAATTAGAAAAATCAAGGGGTTGAGCGTTATTAAAAAGACATTAATTATTGAGTTAAGTCCTTATTTGAAAACCAAAAAACCCCAACCCCATATTTACTAAAGCCTCTGAATGCGTAAGTCCCAAGTTTGATCTAAGACCATTATTTATGGATACACATCAATCAAATTGACTACGAAAATCACCAATTGTTTGATAGATATTAGCCATCAAATTGTCATACATTTGATCAGCATTTTCTATGATCGTTGATATCTCATTAGTATTTACTTGATTTGATCTTCTTGGTCTTCTTCTTATTCCATAACCACCTACTACAGCCTTCATTTGCCCAGGACTAAGTTCATAAATAAACTGTTGGGTAATACTAGGATGTAAATCAGAAACTGTTATATTGACCATTTTAGTTATCTCCCTAAAAAGCAAACTGGGATCAATTTAAACAAAAAAGTTCAAATTCTTTTTCTATATTCTTGATGATAATCAGATAAAGTCAAGTTTTTAAGACTAATTTATTAGACACAATTCAAAGGTTTCTGTCTGCAAAGCTGTAATTTTTTGCTTACCTACTTACCCTATATTATTTTTTTGCTCTTGATACAATTGCTTAAACAAAGCCTGTTGTCTTTTATGATCGACAATTGGGGTAGGATAACCTAACGCATGACACTCTATGGGGGGAATTTTACCGATTACTAAATACTCAGCATCTACAGACCGTAATTCTGATACCCATTGACGAATATATTCCCCATCTGAATCAAATTTCTGTGCTTGACTAGCTGGGTTAAAAATCCGTAATGGTTTGGGGTCCATACCACTAGAAGCACTCCATTGCCAACCACCATTATTAGCAGATAAGTCACCGTCAATTAATTTCTGCATAAAATATTTCTCTCCCCATTGGGGATTGATCATCAAATCTTTAGTTAAAAAACTAGCAACAATCATTCGACATCGGTTGTGCATCCAGCCAATTTCATTTAACTGACGCATCGCTGCATCAACGATGGGATAACCTGTTTTGCCTTCACACCAAGCCTGAAAATATGCTTGATTATTTTGCCAGGGGAAGGCTTTAAATGTATCTCTATATGCACCATCAGCTAATTCTGGAAAGTTATACATGGCGTGTTGATAAAATTCTCGCCAAGCTAATTCTTGTTGCCATGTACGAATACTTGCTGTTGCTTCTTCGCTGTTACTATTTTCTAATGCTTCTATTGTCGCTTGCCAAACTGTGCGAATACCTATTACACCAAATTTTAAAGCGGCGCTTAGTTTAGATGTTCCATCAATGTCCGGGAAATTACGCTGTTCTTGATATTGGTTAATGGCAGAATTAGTAAATGTTTGCAATACTTCCTGAGCGGCTGTTTCTCCAGGGGCAATAATCAAGTCGCTATCCCAAATGTAATCTAAATCTTTGGCAGAGGGTAAATTAATTACGCCTGTTTGTTCAGCTATTTCTTGTTCATTTGCTGTCAAATTCTCAAGATTTTGCAGGGTTTCCACTGGCTTTAATTTGGGTTTACTGCTCCAATTTTTCCAGAAGGGCGTATAAACTGTGTAGGGAGTTTTTGCACCACTAAAAATTTGATCTGGTGAGTGGAGTAATTGATCCCAATTTTGATTAAGAATTTGAATGTTTTTTTGGTTTAGTGATTCAACTATAGCGCGATCGCGCACCTGCGAATACGGTTCTACATCCCAACTCCAAAACACTCCCTTAGCTTGTAATGCCTCAGCTAAGGCTGGAATTGCTATAACTGGATCACCATGGAGAATTAATAACTGGCTACCGGCTTGGATATATTGCTCTTGTAGTGCTTGCACACAGCCAATCATATATGTCACCCTAGCTGGAGCTACATCATCCCGTTCTAAAATATGCGGATCTAGGCAAAACACACCCACTACTTTTGCACTTTGTGTTCTTGCTATTACTAATCCTGTATGATCTGCAATGCGTAAATCCCGGCGATGCCAAAACAAAATTAGGTCAGACATTCGATCTTAAAATAGTTTATTGGTGATCAGTTTTCTATACAGTTGAATACAAGTTAAAAAAATTAACTTTTTCAACAATGCTTAATTATTGTATACCATTATCTACATCTTTTTTGTGTAGTTTTTCAACTATCACTAGGAGAAATTATTCCTTCGCGATCGCACTCCCTCAAGTTCCCAATATCGTTTTTTTTCTCACGCAGAGACGCAGAGAACGCAGAGTGCTTCCTAGATAAACAGAACACAGAGAATATCTATTTTTCTAGAGATGTCTTCTGCACAAGTCAGGATTTAAATTTCTTCTGTGTGTTAGATCAAAACCAGGAAATCACACCCATGATTCATCCTGTGGTTAGAAGTGATACGGCTAGAAATCTAGTAAAGTAGCATGAGTAACATCTTTATCAGGGGTTTTATTCACCCATCTTGAATTTTTACATAATCCGAACACAGAATAATCAAAGTGGGAATTGGGTTCAAAAACGGGAGATTTATATGTATGAATTAGTGCCAAGTGTTTTAAACAGTGAAGAAAAGAATACCTTACGTCAGTTTATCTCTTGCTTGGGTAGTACAGGTAAAAATTACTTTTTAAGAAATGAGATATTGCAAGTTTTCGGAGATTATTGTCATCAAATTGAAAAACCCGCCTATTTCTATCATTCTTCTTCCTTGGGTGCATTGATACATTATACCCACGAAATGATTCTGGAAGAGGAAAATACTTGGTTTGTGCTGCGACCTAAAATTGGGAATCAAGAGGTGTGGAGACTAACAGCAGATTTGACACAGTTCGATTTAATGACACCAAAATCATTATTAGATGTGAGCGATCGCTTAGTCAACCGTTACCAACCGAATATCTTAGAAATTGACCTCCAGCCATTTTATCAAAATTCCCCCAAAATCAACGATCCTAGAAATATTGGTCAAGGTTTAACCTTTCTCAACCATTATCTATGCAATCAATTTATCACTGAACCCAAATATTGGTTAGAATTATTATTTAAAGCATTACAGAAATTAGCATATAATGAAATACAATTATTAGTGAGCGATCGCCTGTCTTCTGGTATCGAATTAGCCAAACAAATCAAACCAGCCCTCAACTTTTTAAATCAACTACCTCCCAAGGAACCTTACGCAAAATTTCGCACCCAACTCCAAGAACTCGGTTTTGAGCCAGGTTGGGGTAACAATGCAGCAAGAGTCCGCGAAACCCTAGAACTGCTACAAAGACTCATTGACACCCCTCAGCCAGCCATTCTTGAAGCCTTTGTTGCACGTATTCCTGCCGTTTTTCGAGTCGTTCTTATCTCCATACACGGTTGGGTTGCTCAAGAAGATGTTTTAGGAAGAGATGAAACATTAAGTCAAGTTATTTACGTTCTAGAACAAGCACGTAGCCTAGAAAATAAACTCCAACAACAAATTAAACTCGCCGGTCTTGATTCCTTGGAAATTAAACCTCACGTCATTATTCTTACCCGTCTTATCCCCAATTGTAATGATGTAGCCTCTCCCAGCCAAGGAACATCTTGTGATTTACCTTTAGAAAAACTTGACAATACAGAAAATGCTTGGATTTTGCGTGTCCCTTTCAGAGGATTTAATCCAGAAATCACTGACAACTGGATTTCTAAATTTGAAATTTGGCCTTATTTAGAAACCTTTACTATTGATGCCGAAAAAGAACTATTAACACAATTTAAAGGTAAACCTAATTTAATTATTGGCAATTACAGTGATGGTAATTTAGTTGCTGCTCTCCTCTCTCGTAGGCTCAAAGTCACCCAATGTAATATAGCCCATTCTCTAGAAAAACCCAAGTATCTATTTAGTAACTTGTATTGGCAAGACTTAGAAGATAAATATCATTTCTCTGCCCAATTTACGGCTGATTTAATTAGCATGAATGCAGCGGATTTTATTATTACTTCATCTTATCAAGAAATTGTGGGTACACCAGATAGCATGGGACAATATGAATCATATAAATGTTTTACCATGCCAGAATTATATCATGTAATTGATGGAATTGACTTATGTAGTTCTAAATTCAACATGATTCCCCCTGGAGTCAGCGAAAATATCTTTTTCCCCTACAGTCAAACAGAAAAAAGAAATGCCAAACAAACCCAAAATATCCGCAATTTATTATTTACCCATCAAAATGAATATATTATTGGTCATTTAGAACATCCTCATAAAAGACCAATTTTTGCTCTTACCCCAATCACTTCAATTAAAAATATTACAGGATTAGCAGAATGTTTTGGTCAAAGTCAGGCATTACAAGACCGTTGTAATTTGATTTTATTAACCAGTAAATTACATCCAGATACAGCCACTAATTTAGAAGAAGCAACGGAAATCCAAAAACTCCATCAAATTATTAACCAATATAATCTCAACGATAAAATCCGTTGGTTAAGTATGCGTCTTCCTAGTCGTGATATTGGCGAATGTTACCGAATAATTGCCGATAATCAAGGTATTTTCGTGCATTTTGCCCGATTTGAATCTTTTGGACGCAGTATTTTAGAAGCAATGATTTCTGGTTTACCAACATTTGCAACTCAATTTGGTGGTGCTTTAGAAATAATTGAAAATCATGGTAATGGTTTTTATATTAATCCTATGGATTTGGCAGGAGCAGCTAATAAAATTGTTGAATTTGTTCATAAATGTGATACTAAAACAGAGTATTGGCATGAGATTTCTCAATCAATGATCCAAAGGATTCGTCATAAATACACATGGGATTCCCACACTAATCAATTATTATTGCTGGCTAAAATATTTAGTTTCTGGAATTTCGTTGAACCTGAAGATAATGAAGCCAGAGATCGTTATATGGAAACTTTATTCCATCTGGTTTTTAAACCTAGAGCCGAAAGTATTTTAAATAAAATGGCATGATTTCTAGGACTTATACAAGAGTCATGGAATAACTAACCGCAGAGACGCAGAGGACGCAGAGAAATCAGAATTTGAGCGATATTTTGTGTAGTTTCAGAATCTAATAACTCAAGTTGCTAGTTATTAATTTTTCGGATATTTTGTAGTCTGTAGGGTGCGTCAGACATAACAATTTAGACTAAAATTATTAATTTTAAGTTTCTGACGCACCTTATTTCATCTAACTAGCAACTTACGTTAATAAAACTGCAAAGAAGTTGGTTTTTTTTACGTCAAGCCAACCTACAACTACTTTTACTTACTATAAAGGTTAAAATGATGGAAAAAACAAGTTACTTTCAAGATTTTATTTACACAGATTGGATATTAATTGAGACTCAGTTCAATCCTGCTCAATTACACGTCAGAGAAACTATTTTTACTATTGGTAACGGGTATTTGTCCACAAGAGGTAGTTTTGAAGAAAGTTACCCCCGCGCATTACCAGCCACCTTTATTCATGGTATTTATGATGATGTTCCTGTAGTTTATACTGAATTAGCAAATTGCCCAGATTGGCTACCATTAATAGTAATTATTAACGGCGAACGCTTTCGTCTTGATCAAGGTAATATATTAGAATATCATCGCCAACTTGATCTGCGTCAAGGTCTTCTTAGTCGTTCTTTGCGTTGGTGTAGTCCGAGTGGAAAGACGATAGATATTAATTTTGAACGTTTTGCTAGTTTAGCAGATCAACAGGTTTTAGGGCAACGTTGCCAATTAACAGCAGTTGATTTTTCAGGATTAATTGAAATTCAAGCTAGTATTAACGGTTATCCTGAAAATCAAGGTTTCAATCATTGGGAAATATTAGATCAAGGTAAAACTGAACAAGGATTTTGGTTACATACTCGCACCCGTTCTTCTCAAATTGATCTGGGGATAGCTGCAAAAATTACCATTTTAGGGACTGAAGCAACATTGCAAGTTAGCACTGCACCGGGCTATCCTGCAATTAGTATGACTTTTTTCGCTCAACCAGAACAAACGGTCACTATCGAGAAAATCGTCACAGTTTTCACCTCAAAAGAAGTTGAACAACCAGTTTTTGCAGCACAACAAAAACTCAGCAATTTACCAGATTATAGAACTTTACTTGAGTCTAATCAAACAGCATGGGATCAGGTTTGGCAGGATAGTGATATATTAATTGAAGGAGATAATACGGCCGCTTTTGCAGTTCGTTATAATATTTTTCAGTTGTTAATTGCTGCACCCCGTAATGATCAACGGGTAAGTATTCCTGCTAAAACCCTATCTGGATTTGGCTATCGTGGACATATTTTTTGGGATACAGAAATTTTCATCTTGCCATTTTTTATCTTCACTCAACCAGCTTTAGCTAAGAATCTACTCAGTTATCGTTATCATACCTTAGATGGGGCGCGACGCAAAGCCGCTCATTACGGGTATCAGGGGGCGATGTATGCGTGGGAAAGTGCTGTAACTGGGGATGAAGTAACACCCCGGTGGTCATTACCGAGTGATTTTTATGGTGAAGATGTGCGGATTTGGTGCCGCGATCGCGAAATTCATATTAGTGCTGATATTGCCTATGCAGTGTGGTACTATTGGCAAGTCACAGCCGATGATCAATGGATGGGCGACTATGGTGCAGAGATCATTTTAGACACTGCTATTTTTTGGCATAGTCGAGTTGAATTTAATCCCCAAGCAGACAGATACGAAATTAACAATGTCATTGGTGCAGATGAATATCACGAATTAGTACACAACAACAGCTTCACCAATCGCATAGTCCAATGGCACTTAGAAAAGGCGATCTTAGTTTATAACTGGTTACAGCGCACCTTTCCCGAAAAAATAGTAGAATTAGAGCAAAAAAGGCAACTTACCCCCGAAATCCGCACCCATTGGTCAGAAATCATCAAAAAAATCTGGATTCCCTACAACCCAGAAACCGGATTAATCGAGCAATTTGAGGGATTTTTTCAATTAGAGGATATTAATTTAGCAGACCACGAACCACGCCAAAAATCCATTCAAGCTGTGTTGGGAATGGAAAAAACCAATAAATCCCAGGTAATCAAACAGCCAGATGTCTTAATGCTGCTTTATCTGATGCGAGAATCTGCTTGTTTTCCCTACAATCACAAAACATTAGCCACAAATTGGGACTATTACGCACCCCGCACAGATATCACCTATGGTTCTTCCCTCGGTCCAGCCATTCACGCTATCTTAGCCGCAGATTTAGGTAAATTAGATCAAGCTTACAAATACTTCATCCAAGCGGCAATGGTAGATTTAGAGGATAAACGCGGAAACACCCAAGATGGGATTCATGCTGCTAGTGCTGGAGGTGTTTGGCAGTCCGTAGTCTTCGGTTTTGGTGGTATCCAACTTCAAAAAAATGCCCCCGTAGCCAATCCCCATCTCCCCCCAAACTGGACACGTCTCAAGTTTAAACTCTTCTGGCGCGGTAAATGGCATCAATTTGATTTGCGTCCCCTTGCGCCACCAACCCATCTTCCCAACATCCGGGGGGTGATTTTTGATTTAGATGGCGTTTTGACCGATACAGCCGAATATCACTATCAAGCTTGGCAAAAATTAGCAGATGAGGAAGGTATACCTTTTAACCGTCAAGCCAACGAAGCCTTGCGGGGGATATCTCGTCGTGCTTCCCTGATGCTGATTATTGGCAATAGGAGATATTCGGATATCCAAATTCAAGAGATGATGGAACGTAAGAACGACTATTATATAGAGTTAATTCAAAATATTACACCTAAAGATTTGTTACCAGGGGCGGTTTCTTTGCTAGATGATATCCGTCAAGCTGGGTTAAAAATCGCCATTGGTTCAGCGAGTAAAAATGCCCGTGAAGTAATTAAACGTTTAGGTATTGGTGATCAAGTAGATATTATTGCTGATGGTTATAGTGTGCAAAAACCCAAACCTGCCCCCGATTTATTTCTCTATGCAGCCCAACAGTTAGGAATTACACCAAGGGAATGTGTAGTTTTTGAGGATGCGGCCGCAGGTATTCAAGCTGCAAAAGCTGGGGGAATGTACGCGGTAGGACTAGGACCAATTGAAAGGGTGGGGTGTGCTGATGTGGTTTTATCTAGTTTAGCAGGTGTGACATGGAGGAATTTGGAGTTAGAAATTACAAAGTTATGAAGTCTCACACAGAGAAAGCTTGACAGACCGAGATTTTATCTTTGAGAAAATTAATCGACTATTTGACTAAATTACTAAATAGTGATATTATAGAAACATAAAGAATCTTGGCTAAAGCAAAAAACCTCACTATGGCTATACTAAATACGGCTTAATTATTTGATTCTGTGGTTAAGGGTTTAGCACTGCTAAACCCCTACAAATCTCGGTTTTTCGTAATTTTGCAAAAGTCCATGTCTCAACCGTTTTTAGTATAACGCCACGCTACGCTATCGACAAGCTCAGTAACCACTCAAACTCTTATTTCTCTGTGTCCTCTGCGTCCTCTGTGGTTCGATATAATAACTTTCGCTTTTAAATCCATATATTTTCTTTAAGCAAAAGCTCAAACCGGAGTCAGGACGAAGAATTAGAAGAAGAGAAGAACAAATTAAAAGGAGTAAATTCATGTCAGAGAATCTTGCCTTAGAAAGTCCTTCAATGTCAAGACGACAACTATTAAACTTTCTCACTGGTGCAGTTGTAGCCACTACAGCCAGCACCTTACTGTATCCTGCGGCTAAATTCTTTATTGCCCCCTCAGAAGTCAGTGAAGATGGTTCTATCCTTGCTAAAGACGTTCATGGAAATCTCATTCCTGCGAAACAGATTTTAGCTGAACCGGTGGGAACTCGTGCTTTAGTGGCAGGTTTGAACGCAGAACCTACTTATATAATAGTCGAGTCAGATGGTACTTTGCATCCTTGGGGAATTGTTGATAACTGTACCCATTTAGGTTGTACCTTTCCTTGGAATGCCAATGAAAATCAATTCCAATGTCCTTGTCACGGTTCTCGCTATGATGCTGAGGGGAGAGTAGTAAGGGGTCCTGCACCTCTTCCTCTCAAGCTTGTTAAGGTAAAAGTTGAAGAGGAGTATATCCGCTTCTCTCCCTGGATAGAAAATGATCCCCGGACTGGGGAAAAACCCTGGTGGGTTTAGTAGTTTGATTTGATTGAGAGTCTCTTCTCTATACTAATTCTAAAAAGCAAAGTTATGTTATTAGCAAGGATTAATAATCATGAAAATTCGACGTTTTTTAACTGTAATTCTATCGAGTTTGTGCATATTTATTTATGCCTTTCTTGGTGTTAGCTATGAAGCATCAGCCTTAGCAGCGACTCAAAAAATTGCTGTAGTTTCTACTGTTAATACTGACCTGAAAACGATGGTGGATAGTTATCTCAAGTCCATTCCTGGAGACTATTACACTGTGGGGAAAGTAGCACAATTGAAACAGATGCTAAAACAAGAAGATATTTTTTTAGTGGATGTGAGAGAACCTTCTGAGTACGCATTGGGTCATATTGATCATGCAATTAATATTCCCCTGCGGACATTGGTGCAAAACCTGGACAAAATTCCTAAAAAACAGTCTGTAGTAGTTTATTGTTCTTCTGGTTATCGTGCTGCAATGGCAGTTATGTCATTACATCTTTTGGGTTATGACAATGTGCGAGGTTTTCCACCTAGTATGAATGGTTGGAACGCAGCAAGTTAAGAGATATTTCCAGTGAGATACAAGAACCCCACCCCCAACCCCCTCCCCGCTTGCGAGGCTACCGTGTACACACAAGTGATCTGATTATCTAAAACAAGCCCTGGCGATTATAAATCACGCGCCACTTGCTTTAAGTCGGGAAACCCGCCCAACGCAGTGGCTTGGCTACACAAACAAAGTCCACCTGCGTGGACTGAAGAAAAACTACTTATTTTTAACCCACGGAGGTGGCCTTCCCTACGGGAAGCCGCTACGCGCCATGTCTATGTAGTTGCGGTTTCTAACCGCCGATTTAATGTTAACAGGACTTGTGTGTACACCGTAGCCTTGAGGGGAGGGTATTAAGGGGTGGAGTAAAACGGCTGTGGGAAAACGAATTGAGCCTAAGTTGACACCAATGAGCACTGCTAATACCTGTGGTAAAAATAGTGTTAAACTAGAAAAAATAAATTAAGGCGATGAAGTTGTCATGGTATTAACAAAACCAATAATTGCCCCACCAACTACATCTGAAGATCACCAAATCACGCTGCCCGACCACACACAACTACCAGATTCAGATGGAACTTTTGTGAAAAATTTTCAGGAATTACCCCAAAGTATAATTCTCACAACTTCGATAGAACCAATATTAAAAAAACTACACCCAGACGGACGTTATTGTATTGGCCAAGATAGCGGCATTTATTGGCGAATTACAGAACCACCAACAAAAGGAGCAGAAGCACCAGACTGGTTTTATGTACCTGATGTTGAACCCCTCTTATCTGGAGAATATCGACGTTCTTATGTAATGTGGAAAGAAATTGTCGCCCCCTTAATTGCCATAGAATTTGTCTCTGGTGATGGTTCAGAAGAAAGAGATAGGACATCATTACATGATATTGATCAACAAACAGGGGAAATAAAAAAAGCAGGTAAATTTTGGGTCTATGAGCGGGCAATTCGTATTCCTTTTTATGCGATTTATGAAGTAAAAAAAGCCAGTGTTGAAGTATATCACTTGGTAGATGGCAAGTATGAAAAAATGCCAGCCAATGAAAGGGGACATTATCCAATTCCCCAGATGGGGGTAGAGTTGGGGATTCAACAGGATACGGAAATACCTTGGTTGCGTTGGTGGAGTGCAGATGGTGAGATGTTGTTGACGGGCAATGAGCGGGCTGATTTGGAGTGTGCTGCTAAAGAACAAGCTGAGGCGATAGCTGCGCTCGCCGAAGGCATCGCTGTTCAAGAACGAAGAGAAAAAGAACAGGAACGTACTGCAAAGGAGCAAGCTGAGGCGATCGCTGTTCAAGAACGACAAGAAAAAGAACAGGAACGTACTGCAAAGGAGCAAGCTGAGGCGATCGCTCAAAAACTAGCTACATATCTGCAATCTATCGGGATTAATCCCAACGAAATCCCATAGATGGGGAAATAAATTCCCCACCCATCAGCCTAATCGTAATTAACCGCGCCAAGCTTTAATTTTATTTGCCACTTTTTTGCGGCCAAACCAACCACCTAAAGCCAATAAACCCAAAGTAGGGGAAAACTCAAAGGGTACAGGGGTTGCAGTCAATGTACCACCAGCATCATCGGCAGCAGAATTAGCAAAATCTGTAAAAGTAATACCAGAGCCTAATGTGGTGTCCAACAAATATCCAGAATTATCACCAATAGCAAACCCATTATTATCACCAGCATTACCAGACTGAAGTACAGTAGAACTGGTAATATCGTAGTTGAAATTAAAAGCAGGACTGAAGCTTTGCAGTTGTCCGAGGTTGTAGCTGATTAAAGAAACTGAACCTGGATTGGCATTAGTGAAACTAACATTAAAAGCCGTTACTTCATTGGCTCCAAATAAAGTCCCTCCCCTAATAATTCCATCACTATTAAGGTCAGTACCAGTAAATGTTCCAGTCAAAGAAGATATGCCATTACCAAAAGCATCAGTACCTGTCCAATTTAGGGTAAAGTCTAAGGCTGAGGCTGGACGGGAAACACCAAATCCTAGTACAAAGGTCAACAGTGAAACTCCAAGTAAGCGATGATTTAACAACACAACAAGATCTCCTGAAAGGTATGGTTAACAATGATTTTTTTGAGGGGAGAGTCAATCTCTCCCTTCTATACTCGGTTTTTAGATGGTGACAAAATCAGAAGCATCAATTAGATTGTGGTCAAAGTTGAGTAACCGCATCAACTCTACACCACCAGGAGCAAGGATTTTAGTATGGGAGCCAAAATCAGCTACGGTAACATCTGTGGCAGGTGTGCTAGTACCGAAAGTTAAGACTCCAGTTGGCAACCCTAACTTATCAACACCATTGCTAAAGTCATAGACAATATCCAAACCGTTGCCTGGTTCTAAAACAAATGTATCTATACCACTAGCTCCCCCTAATAGCAGTGCATCGCCGTAAAGGTAATCTGTTCCTAATCCACCTTTGAGGGTGTCGTTTCCGCCTTCACCAAAGAGGCGATCGCTACCAGCATTACCATTGATGATATCGTTACCATCACCACCTTGGAGTTTGTCATTACCAGAGCCACCAGAGATTGTGTCGGCAGTTGCACCAGCGATAACATTAGTAGTACCAGTATTCCCACTCTGGTCGATAGTGCCGCTACCATTGGTTACAGTTGTAGTGGGGGCTTTGACAATCACATCAAAATTGGTGCTGATGGTGTTGCCATTCCCATCATTGACCGCAACTGCAATGGTTGTGGTGCCAATACCACTAGCTGTACCTGTGAAGGTTTTGGTGGCGGGGGCAAAGTTCAACCAGCCTGGTGTTCCTGTGGCACTGTAGTTGAGAGTATCACTTTCTGGGTCGGAGAAGATGGCGTTAGGAATGGTGAAGTTGAAGACGCTGCCGTTATCAACTGATTGGCTGGGTATTGGTGTGTTGATAATGGGGGCTTCGTTGACGTTGGTGACAGCAACATTCAAGGTTCTAGTGGTAATTCCGCCTTGGCCATCGTTAGCGATCGCATCTACAACATACACATTGTCAGCGTTGGTATCGTTGGGAGCTTCAAAGTTGGGTGCAGAGATGAAGCTCAACACACCAGTTAAGGAATCAATATTGAATTTGCTGGCATCTGCACCACCAATACTAAAGCTAACAGTATCACCATTCACGTCTGTGGCATCTAAATCAACCACTGAGGTGGTGTTTTCCTCAACTGCGATCGCTTGGGGAGCATTCAGTCCATTGGTGAGAGCGATCGAGCCAATATTCACGGCTGTATAAGCAGAAGCGGTACTATCTCCAAAGAACAACGAGTTGGGAACTTCGTAAGGATCGAGTCCTAACAGGGAAACTTGAGAAGCAGTGTAGTCTCTTAACTGTCCGGTCAGGGTCGCAGTGTTTGCACCACTAACTGCTCGTAAGGTGTAGGTTGAACCTAGAACTGTGAGGTAGTAGTTGGTTAATTGTGTGGTGTCAAAGTTAATAGACTCTGCTTGAGTAAACAGATTTGCACCTGTTCCACCTTCTTGGGCAAAAATTTGATTTTGGAAGAAGCCAAGCTCAATGGATTTGGTGGGGTCGTTACCGATCGCAATTACACTAAAACCAGCCCGGTCATCTTTTGTGTCACCGTTGCGATCGTCTGGGTTGTGAACTTCGCTCAGTATCTGGGCGGTAAAGCTCAGTGTATAGCCATTGGTAGCATCTAAAGGCAAGCTCAAAGACTGATCGTAGGTAACTCCTTGGGGAAGGGTGATATTCCCTGGTAGGGGATTGGTAACTCGCCCAAAGCCAGCATAGACGGCTGTATTAGTTCCTAATGTTGTAGTATTAGGAAAATTAATGGTGGAAAGGAACGTTGTCACACCATTGCTGGCTACAAAGGCTGAAATAGGAGGACTAGGAGGAGTAACAACTGGTGTGATTACATCTCCACTGCGAGTTGCTTGGGCATAATTCCAGTTTTGAGCAAATGGTGTTGTATTTAGACTCGCATCGTAAAGAGTTGTTTTTGTTCCTAACAGAGGTGCGCTGTTGAGGTTCAATCCTATCAATACTGGGTCATGGTCAGAGGTGCGGAAGGCGTTGGCTTCGTACAGGTTATTACCGGTTGGCTCGGCTTCAAAACTAGCTTCACCAGGACTGTCAAGAACACCGTCGTTGTAGTCGAATACTGGTACTTCATCGGCGTTAATATGCCATTCTGCCACACCAGTGACTTGAGGAGTCAGGGAGCTATTAGCTAGGGCGTGATCTAAATAGCCGAGTTGACCATTGAAGACATAACCATAGCTTTCGTTACCACCAAAAGATTCTACTAAATCGGTGTAGCCAGCGTTTTTAATTGTGGTGATTGGGGTTTCACCTTTGTAGGCGTTTAAGTCACCAATAATTAAAAAGTCAGAGTCACCTTGACCTGTGGGGTCCGTAGGAATCCAGGTATTTACTAGGTAATTGGCGGCTTTGGTGCGGGTATCGTTCCATGCCCCTTGTCCGTCATTTTGATCTAAGTCTGCCCCTGCTGCACCATTAGCACCCTTTGATTTGAGGTGATTGACTACAACGTTGAAGGATTCACCAACGTCTGCGTTATTGTTATCAATTACAGTGAAGGTTTGGGCGATCGCTGGACGGCTGCGTGCTACTCCGGTGTTATTGGGATCAGTAAATCCAGCATCATCTAAAATTGCTGCATTACCTTTAGCTTCTACTACAGCAGGTTTGTAAATAAAAGCGACGGTGATTTGGTCTGTTCCAACATTGCCAGTGTTGATGTAGTCGTAAGTTGTTGTACCCAGTTGAGTATTTAAGCGATTAACCAACTCCTCAACTGCTGATGTGGCTGCACTACCGTTATTTTCAATCTCCATTAAACCAACAATATCGGCATCAAGAGCAATCAGTGCCGCAATGAGTTTTTCGTTTTGGCGATCAAATTCACTAGCACTGTCAGCGCCCCTGGGAGAACCATTACCGCCTGTAGTATCAATGGAGTTGAAGTAGTTAAGGACATTAAAACTGGCAACTTTGACATTACCACCCACATCGGGAGGATTTATGGGGCGGGGGTTTTCAACGGTGAAGGTGACTGGGTTGGCTGTTGTGGGACGAATCCGCCAAGCATCTGTACCTCCTTGACCGGCAAAAGACCAGTGCAGCACACCTGTGAGGTCGCTAACGGTATCGCCACCCCGGAAGTAGTTGGTTCCTTGTGTTCCTGTACTCAAGCCACCTGGTTGGGGATAGAATAACTTACCAACGCCATCATTTAAAGGTGAGTTTTGAGTGTTATCGTCGTCGTCGAGAATAATCCGTTTGCGGTTGAGGTCGTCAAGGAAGGCTGTATATTCCGCAGCAGTGGGTGTGTTGTCGGTGTGGGAATATTGGTAAGGACGACCATCGGCAGTCAGAACAATTTGACCGTAACGGGCCAGTTCAAAGTATTCGGAGACATAAAGTTTGTCTGCAAACTCAACCAGCATTCCTTCATACTGTTCGTAGAAGTCATTAAGATCGCCCGTTACTGGTAAATCAATGGTGGCAGGAGATACTAGACCCAGATTGTTGCCAGCATCGTTGACGGTAATGGAGAAGTTGCCATTGTCGTTGTCGATTTGGGTCATGCCGAAAAATTCATCGACTGCACCTGTAATCGTGACTATGTTGCCTTCGGTAACGGTGGGTGTACTTCCTTGGAAAATAAAGATCCCTTCCGATGTGGTGGGATCTGCATCTATATCTGCATTTTCTTCTTGGACAAAGAAGCCGTTGAGTTGAGGATGAACAGCAACTACTACACCTTGAATGGTCACTGTTTGCCCTTCTAGGGGACTGCGATCGTCATGAACTCCACTACCAGTAATATTTGCTAATTGATTGGCTGCATTACCTTGAATGGTATGGATTTTGGTGGGAGCAGGTTCTAAATCCCGGAGACTAACTACCAATGTAATATCGGGGTCTAAGTTTGCTTGGGGAAGTATATCTCCATTAGATGTTTTGCGTGGAGCAAAGCCAGTCGTGTCAACGAAACCTTGTCCATCAGCATCACTAACTAAATCGCTTTCAATTAGGTTAACAATACGAATTGCATCAATCAATTCTCCGGGATTAAGTCCAAAGTCGCTCAGGTCAAAAGCTGTGGCAAATACTCCCGCACCATCATCAACACCATTAACTGCGGTATCATCAAAGCTATCAGGGAACTCATACAACAATGGAGTAAATTGACCAGTAGATACAGGGCGCACTGATACGGCGTAACCTTCCTGTTCATTTGTGACTCCATTTTCGTAAATCACAAAGTCATTTCCCGCCTCATTCGCTAGACGAGAACCACCCCAGGTTAACTCAATTTCTGCCCGGTTATCTACAACGCCTCCTACAATTGGCTCTTCACCTAAAACGGCGGAATTATTTGCAGTGTTACCAGAAAAATCAAGGTTTAATATCGCTCCTACGGTCTTGGTGGCTAGGGGTGTACCACTGTTTTGTAAGAAGCCGGAAGGAAAGCCAAATGTGCCTTGAGTGGCGTTAATGACTGAGCCAGCACTAACGATATTTTCTGTATCAAAACCGAAACCACCAATTGTGTAGTCGGGGCTACTAGCAATGGCATCATTATCGGTAATAGTAATATCCTGAGAAGCAGGACTACCAAGGGTAATACCAGCCGAAGGACTAGAGATGGTTAAAGTAGCGGTTTCTGTTTCCTCTGGTAAGGCATCATCAAGAACAGTGAAGGTAGTTGTACCTGTGATTTCTCCATCAAGAATGGTGATTGTGTTAGTGTCGAGGGTGTAATCGCCTGCGGTAATACCAGTTCCAGTTACAGCTAAGTCAACAGTCTGGTCGCCACTAACTGTACTGGAGGCTGTAGCAGTAACGGTAATTACTGTTTGTCCTGCTTCTGAACCAGTGTTGGCACTAACAGATAAGTTAACTGTAGGTGTTACTGATGCTATTCCCGTAGTGACCGCAACATTATCAATTCCATACTCATCACGGGAACCACTGCCACCCACATCATCACTCTGCCACTGTAAGTAAAAATTAGCCCCAGTAGCAATATCAAGACCTGTAATTGTGGTAGAACGGCTTACACTTTGGAAGCCAATGGTATCAATGGTTTCTGGGGTTGTAAAGTTTAGAGCAGCAACGGTAATATAACTGGTGTCATCCGTGGAGTAGGCAAAGTTTAGGCTGCTACTCCTAGCTTGATCGTTATTGTAAAAAATGTCGTAGACGACATCTAGGTTCGTGATAGTTGAACCTGTTGTATTAGTTAACTTGAGGGTAATTGTTCCGGGAGTAAAGTCGCTTCCTGCTGGTTGTACACCTAGAATGATATTGGTACTGTCCGTCTTAAAGGCGTAAGTTCCACCTGTACTGACAGATCCATTTTCATCAAGTCCCCTCGCAAAATCGCCACTGGTATGTGTACCACCAAAAGAGCCACTTCCATCACTCAATCCCAAAATGCGCCAGACATCAGAGTCCAGTTGCCCAGCAGTGGGAGTAGGTGCAAAACCAGTTCCTGTAAATTCCTGTAAATTCTCTTCAAACAGTGTTGCCACGATCAAACCTCCTGTAGTATTTGTTGTAAAGTTCTAAGATAGAAGTGTCATTAATGTCAGCAAAGTTATTACCCGTCAAGTCCCCGATCGCATTATCCTAGCGAAAGAAAACAAAGTGCGATCGCTTGAGTTGAAAACGTCATTAATTGAGTTCAGAAGGTGATCACCCTTGGTAGTTTCCCATTTACCCAATAGTAAAGGTACTTATAGAGAGTTGTCGAGCGCGATCGCTTTACTGTCTAGTAATCATTTATAGAAACACGTTGCTACGTGATTACACATGAATACACTTATACATTTCAAACAATCAACAGTATAGAGTCTAAAGATTAAGGTTACTTAATGGTTAGCGAAAATCTCACAAATTTTTTCTGTGATTTTCATTAATATCAAAGTTTTAGTATTGCAGTTGACAATTATATTTACTGAGATAATGATTTTACAACACTATATTAAAATGAGAGTTGACAGAGCGATCGTATAAATTTGCAGATAAAACAACTGTGTTAAAATTAAAAAATAAATTATATTGATGAAGTTGCCATGGTATTAACAAAACCCATTATTGCACCACCAACATCAACTACATCCGAATACAGTCAACAGACACTTCCTGACCACACACAACTGCCAGAATCAGATGGGACTTTTGTGAAAAACTTTCAAGAATTACCTCAAAGCATAATTCTCACAACTTCTATAGAACCAATTTTACAAAAACTGCACCCCGACGGACGTTATTGCATCGGACAAGATAGTGGTATTTATTGGCAAATCACAGAACCAGCAATCAAGGGAGCAGAAGCACCAGATTGGTTTTATGTGCCTAATGTTGACCCATTATTAGCAGGGGAATATCGCCGTTCTTATGTAATGTGGAAAGAGATTGTCGCCCCATTTATTGCCATAGAATTTGTCTCAGGCAATGGTTCAGAAGAAAGAGACACTTCATCATTAAATGAGATTGATGAAACAACAGGAGAAAAAAAGAAAGCTGGTAAGTTTTGGGTATATGAACAAGCCATTCGTATCCCTTTTTATGCAATTTATGAAGTGAAGAAAGCCAGTGTCGAGGTTTATGAGCTTATAGGCGGTAAATATGAGAGAATAGCAGCCAATGAACGGGGGCATTATCCGATACCGCAAATGGGTGTAGAGTTAGGCATCCAACAGGATACAGAAATACCGTGGTTGCGGTGGTGGAGTCAAGATGGTGAAATATTATTGACTGGTAATGAGCGTGCAGACCAAGAAAAGCAACGTGCAGACCAGGAAAAGCAACGTGCAGACCAGGAAAAACAACGTGCAGACCAGGAAAGCCTAGCAAAACAAGAAGCTGAGGCTTTAGCTTTACAAGAACAACAACGGACTAACCAGGAACGACAACAAAAGGAAAGACTCATAGCATACTTAAAATCTATCGGGGTTGATCCAGATGAAATTCCATAGACAAAACTGAAGTTTACACATAACAGGAGTAAGAAAGGCAAAAATAATTCTTAATCCTGTTCATCTTTTAATCCTGATTGATTTTTACTAAAAAAACTAAAGGACTTAAAATGGTTGCTTCCCCCCAAATCTACATTTCTCCAGAAAAATACTTAGAATTAGAAGAAAACAGTCCCATCAAACACGAATATATTGATGGATATATTTATGCAATGGCTGGCGCACTCGATTCTCATGTTACTATAGCTCTGAATATAGCAACACTGCTGCGTAATCATGTACGTGGTTCTGCCTGTCGTGTCTACATTGCTGATATGAAAGCCCGAATTGAATCCTTAAATCGCTTTTATTATCCTGATGTGATGGTTACTTGCGATCGACGAAATCAAGAAACATCTGGATACAAGAAATTTCCCTGTTTAATTATTGAAGTGCTTTCTGATTCTACCCAAGGTTTTGACAGAGGAGATAAATTTACTGATTATCAAAAACTCGATACTTTACAAGAATATATTTTAATTAATACCAAAAAACAACGGATTGAATGCTTCCGTCGTCAAAATGATGGACAGTGGCTTTTACAGTATTACACCGAAGAACAAACATCTTTTCATTTCCACAGCATTAACTTTGAGGGGAAGATGAGTCAATTGTATGAAGATGTGAATTTTGATTTGTAGTCTTAGCAATATACTCAACAATGAAAACCCCAGACTGGTAAGGGTTCAGCAGCTACGCAACATACGTGTCAACTTAACATGAAACTCTTGTAATGCCGTTAGATCAAACTTATTCAGTTCCCCAACAATCAAGAAGAACCCCACCCCCGCTTTTGCTAAAGCAAAATCTCCCCTCCCCTCAAGAGCTACGGTGTACACACAAGTGATCTGATTACCCAAAACAAGCCCTGGCGATTAGAAATCACGCGCCACTTGCTTTAAGTCGGGAAACCCGCCCAACGCAGTGGCTTGGCTACACAAACAAAGTCCACCTGCGTGGACTGAAGAAAAACTACTTATTTTTAACCCACGGAGGTGGGTTTTGCCTGTGTAGTTGCGGTTTCTAACCGCCGATTTAATCTTGATAAGACTTGTGTGTACACGGTAGCCCCTCAAGAGGGGAGGGGATTAAGGGGTGGGGTAAAACGGCTGTGGGACAACGATTTGAGCCTAAGTTGACACCAATGAGCAATGCTAAACCCCTACCTAAACAATCAAATTATCAAGCTACCATCACATCCAGAAAGAATCAGTCTCATCTAAACTGCTTTCTAAAGGTAACTCACTGTTGTAGTAAGGTAATGGAATATCAGTTGCAACAGGCACATAATTATCATTTAAAACTATCACACTACTCAAGTCTTTAATTTGAGTTGTATCACCGTTGATATCCCTAATAGTGTGGCTTTCTCCAACAGTTCCAGTTACTCGAACTTTATCACCAATGTTGCCAAAGAAAAACTCTGATGGGTTGTAAACAAAGATTCTTTCTGAGGTATGAGGATCATCATCAAAATCTGCGTTTTCTTCCTGAACATAGAAACCATCCAATTGATTTGAACCAAGAGGATTATTAACGATAATACCCTCAATTGTTCGGACACCACCAAAGTCAGAATTAAAGGTTGTATCACTACCTTGAATATCGTGAATTTTCGTAGTAGGTTTCTGTAAATTGTGGAGTCCTGCTACCATTGTAATATCTGGATCAAGGTTAAATCGTGTAAATGCAGATCCACCGACTTCACTTAATGGAGTATATCCAGTTATACCAGTTAAATCAACAAACCCCTGTCCATCTGCACCGCTAACTTTATCAGCTTCAATTAAGTTGACAATGCGAATAGCGTCAATTTGTTCGCCAAAACTCAATCCAAAATCACTTAAATCAAAACCCGTAGCAAACACACCGGCATCATCATTAATCCCATTAACTGCACTATCATCAAAACTGTCGCTGAATTGGTACAAGAATGAAGTAAATTCACCATCAGATACTCGACGCACTGCTACAGCATAACCTTCATAGAAATTAGTATTGCCATTTTCATAAATAACAAGATCATCTCCCACTTCATTGGCTAAACGAGAACCACCCCAAGTTAATTCTATTTGCGCTCTGTTGTCTATAATATCTAAAGCTGGTTCTTCACCTAAAACAACAGAATTATTCTTAGATTTGCCATCACCTTGAATATTTAATATTGCTCCTACTGTCTTATCGGCTAAAGGTGTATTACTACTACCTAAAAAGCCAGAAGAAAATCCTAATACACCTTGGGTTGGATTGATGATTGAACCATCAGTAATAATATTTTCTGTATCCCAACCAAAGTCACCAATTCTATATTCGGGAACTTTAGCTGATACATGAATATCATCAATTCCTATTGGAGTTGTACTTGTTGAAATAATGCGTACCTGCACTTCTGATTGATTTTCTGCTGCTCTTGGTAGGATAGCATTGATATTGATATCTGAAGTAATTGTGGTATCGGTAACGAAAGCAGTAGGGACATTAATAAAGTCTCCACTGTTGCCAATACGATATTGTAAAGCAACTGATTCAGTAGTTTGAGCGACAGATTGATCAAGATTTTTCAGTGTATAAGAAACTGAAATTTTATTTGTGTCTAAAGTGTTGAGATGAAGTAATAAAAAGGGAGAATCGGTTAAATTTGAAGTATTTAAGGCAACCACTGGGTTAGAGAGTTCAAATTCAGTTATTCCACTACCAGAGAAAATATTGGGATTGTTCTGATTAGCATTGATACTTAGAGGAGTATTTGTACCATCACTAATTATTGTTTGTGGATCTGTATTATTTGAAGAATTGAGATTATCTCCCCGATAACCAATAATACTGGCAACACTACTCCAATCATTGTTGGTATTGATTAGGGATATATTTGTCCAATCTTGCTTAAAAGCTTCTTGAGCTAGATTATGGTATTGATTACTCATTTTGCTAAATCTCCAAATAAAATGTGCAGAAAAAACAGTTTGTTGAGTTATTTAGTTGCTCAACAATATGATGTATATCTAACTTGAAAGTTATGGATGCCAGAAGTACAAGTAGAGCATTGGAAAGAACTTGGTTTATTTTATAATCTTCTTTCCTTGACTTTATCTATTTACATAAATTGCAAGTGCATATCCTGAAATTTATATATTTTTAGTTGTGAAATATAGGGATTACACAATAAATTAAAACTCTCCTGCTCATAACTATAACCCTTAAATAATAACCGGATTGATTTTAGTCAATTATTCAAGATTAAATTTATCTAAATCCAATAAAAATCATGGATTGAATAATCAAAACAGTATTTGTTTTAACTGTTTAGAGAATTTTAGGAAATTCTTCATTATTAAATAATGCCTGGTGAGATTAGATTGATTATTATCAATTTTTTCTGTTAAGTCTATAACAAAATATATAATTTTTGGCTCAGATCATATTAAATAGAATCGCGTAATTAATTGATACTACTCCATTCTGAGCATAAGATTACATACCTTATTCCTTGAAAATATGGTTATAACTGTTTATCAACCTTGCTCCGTGAGGGTTTTATTGTAATTAATCTTTAATCATGATAAAAACAATGCAATAACATGATTCTTGAAAGATTCCCAGTAGTGTAGCCCACTAAAACCTGCTTGTGGTGAGCATTGCCTACCCTATGTGCATTTCAAAAATCGAACATTAGTTCTATATATTATTGCGTAACTCTTAATATAGTATAAATTTTAGATAACAGACCTCTACTTTAAAGTTGTGTCTATATATAATGAGGACTCAGAAATAAAAAAACACAATCATCTGCTCTGCCGGAATTAACAGCTACTCTACTTAACGTAATCAATATGCCAAATATGCTCAGAAAAGAATTAACAGATTTTAGTAGTATTATTTGCTTTAAAGCAGTAATTACAGGTATGGAAGATGCTCTGGGAGAAAAAGCAACAGCGATCGCTCTCACCACAGCAGGCCGAGCGCGGGGTAAACAACTAGCCCAAGAGTTGGGTTTGAACCAGG
This sequence comes from Cronbergia sp. UHCC 0137, assembly GCF_034932285.1. Taxonomy (NCBI): domain Bacteria; kingdom Bacillati; phylum Cyanobacteriota; class Cyanophyceae; order Nostocales; family Nostocaceae; genus Cronbergia; species Cronbergia sp. UHCC 0137. Next base: position 26,685 of record NZ_JAYGHC010000022.1, on the reverse strand, counting down.
TAGGTACTACTTTAGAGGATGCCACCCATAAAATAGGTGCAGCACTGGGAAAAGAAGGTACACGGTTGTGTATTATTGATAAAACAATTACTGAAGGTGACATCATTAAAGTCTACACCTCTGAAACCCTATGTTCGGCCGGTGAACTACCAAATTCAACTCGTAAATGTACTTTTACCTTGGGTGCAGTTTGGGGAGCTTTAGAGGTGGTGTTAGGCAAGCGTTTAAAAGGTGTCCATACTGAATCTGTATTACGAGGAGGTGCTTACGATGTATTTGAGTTTACTCCCTTTGACTAATAAGTATAGTTATAGTAGACAATAAGCCCGCGTAACTTGTGAGAAATGCGGGATACAAACCTGATCCTTGAGTAGAGGTAATTCATGAGTTACCTCTATTTTTGTTATGTTTTGCGTAACTCCTGAATTTGATACTAGAGTGGTAATCCCAGCCTGAGAAACTAGCTAACGAAATCATTTATATTACAGGATTTAGTCAGTATCTGTAAATATACTTTTATCCATTTTCAACGCTCCTCTTATTTTGAAATTTTCTGTGATCCTGATCACCAAATTTTGTGTTTTAGATCGAAAAAATGACCAAATTTGTTGTTTTTGGTAGAACTTTATAAAAAAAATAGTTTTAAGTAAAATTACGATAAAGATACTCGCGTATTCACTAAATATAATGTAGATTATTAGAAAGACGTGGGGTGACACCTTATGACTATTACTGGTAATTTTGAAGACTTTTCTTTACCTGAATTACTCCAATTTTTAGACCAAGGTAAAAAGACAGGACGACTTTGCATTGAATTAGGAAATGAACTAGAGAAAAATAGCACTAAGAAAACTTCTTATATCTGGGTACATCAAGGCCGGATTATGACAGTAACCAATCGCTTAGATGAACAGGGATTAACATTAATGATTGCTCAAAGAGGATGGGCAAGTGAGCGTGTGATCTCTAGAGTCATGCAAACTTCTTCCTGTTTTATCAGTGAACCTATGGGTTTATGCCTCAAGTCTCAGGGTTTACTGCAACCAGAACAATTAAAACTGTTATTTCATACCCAAGTGCTACAACCGATATGTAGCTTATTTCCAGTCAGGGAAGCTTTCTTTAGATTTGAGCCGACCAGAACATTTCCTTTAGGTGAAATGACTGGTTTGAGTATGACTTCAACTGAAGTTATATTAATAGGTTTGCGGTCTTTACGAAATTGGAGTTCTCTAGAAGAAAAGCTGCCAGATCCGAGTTCAGGTTTATCAAGTTTGATGGTGAAACAACCCAATATTCCGCTAAACAACCAAGAATGGCAAGTTTGGGAATTTTTAGACGGACGTGTTTCTCTCAAAGATATTGCTAGTCAACTAAGAATACCCTTGGTAACTGTACAGCAAATAGCCTTTCGATTGATAGTAGTGGGTTTAGCAGAAGAAGAATTTATGACTGCCTCTACTTCAACATCTGTATTAGAAAACACTATCTCAGAAGAGGCTTTAGTTGAAACAGTCCCACATTCAGCACAAAAATCTGGTGTTAATCAATCAATACAAAAGTCTGGTGTTAGTCAATCAATACAAAAATCTGGTGTTAGTGAATCATTTTTAAAAAATTTAGTAGGTTTTTTGCGAAGCAAATAAACCTAATAGGATTAGGGGAGGGGAAATCTTCTGTGGTCAATACTTTGGTCTTATAACCGAATTTCCCCACTTTATTATGTGATAAGATTTCCAAAATCTAGTGAATAATGGTTAAATAAACAACATAAATCACCAATAGTATTCAATATTAATACTCAATAATTTGAAGATGATTAGGAATCTTTCTGAAAATCAAAAGTCAGGAGTAGATTAAAGTGTTTTTGGTGTAAACTACGGTAACACCAATAATTTTCGGGAGAATCCCTCCAAAAATACACAGAATTAATATACTACCCAGAGCCTATTCGTTTTATGGATGCTACTTCTTGGATTGAATCTATTTTCGGTTCTTCCATGCTCTCTCAAAGACGAAATCTTAAATCCGGAAATATTTCTGATACAGAACCTGCATGAAGTCTTACGGGTCAAGGATTCACAGAATTAACATTTAGGTAATTGTTCGCAATCGTGCTACTGAAGATATCAGACAACAAGCGAACTGACAAAAGCCCTCCAGGCATCCAAGAAACAGCGCTCGCGCTATCGCACTCCCAACACCTCCCAAAACAGCGATCGCTAATATTACCAAATCATCCCCAGATTCAAAACAAAACCCTTTAAAACATCTTCCCCTAAAACATTAGCAGGAGAATCCAAAACCTCAACCTCTTTTCCTGGTCTATAAATCTCCACTTGTCGAGATTTACGATTAATTAATATACCCAAACGCACACCGTTATCTATATATTCCTTCATCTTTTGCTGTGTGGTCTTCAAACTATCAATAGGAGAAAGTAACTCAATGACAAAATCAGGACAAATAGGAGGAAACTTTTCCTTTTCCTCATCAGTTAAAGCATCCCATCTTTCTAACTTTATCCAAGCAGCACTAGGAAAACGAATCGCACCATTTGCTAAAATAAAACCGACATCAGAACCAAAAACTAGACCTTGTGATTTGTCATCGTTCCAATTTGCTAATTGAGCAGTTAAACCAGCATTAATATTGCTAGATATACCACCCAATAAAGGCTTTAATATCAGACTACCATCAGCATTACGTTCGATTTTGATTAATTCATTGATTTGACATAATTCAAAAAATTGATTATCTGTTATTTGAATTGATGGAGGTAGATAGAGAGTAATAAAATCTATATTTCTTCTAAACCAATGTCATAACTTGCTCATATTCTTCCTTGTGACTTTGCAAAGCATCCCAAACATCAACCTTTTGCTGAAGATTTAACCACAATCTTGGTCCATTTCCCAATGCTTTACCCAGACGAATGGCAACATCTACAGTAATTGATTTTTCACCATTAATAATTTCCTGAATTGTTTGATTAGATACTCCTAAAATTTCTGCAAAATTACTAGGATTAATATCTAAATCATCTAAAATATCTGCAATTACTTCACCAGGATGTATTGGTCTTACTAATCTATCTTGAGTAATATCTTGCAAATTATTCATAATCAATACTCCTTAATAAATTTGGCTACTGCTATTTAGCAATCTCTACCCAATTAATATCATATTAACACAGGAATTAATGATAATCTTCAAGATTAACATCATAAGCATCACCATCTTCAAATTTAAAAGTTATTCGCCAGTTTCCCGATACCTTAATTGACCAAGTTCCTTTTCTGTCTCCTTTTAATTCATGCAAATCATATCCCGGTAATTTTATATCGTCTACTATTAAAGCTGAGTCTATAACTTCAAGCCTAATTCTAATTTTCTTTTCTAAATTTGCAGGAACTCCTTTATTAAAATTTTCTCTGAATAGATTTTGTAATGCTTTACTTTTAAATGTTTGAATCATCTTGAATTTTATATCATTATGTAGATTATACAAAATTTCTGCCTACAGTTACGCGATCGCTCTCCCAAAATCCCAAATAGCGATTCCTACGGAGCGCTTACGCTATCGCACTCCCATACCCCAAAAGCGATATAAAATTATGATATAATCAGTGGTACTATTATGTATAGTTCAATTCGGGTAAAAACTATAACTATAAAATAAGCAAAAAATGTATGTCTAATTATCAAGAATTGTTACAACAAGCTAAAAATTTAAGTGCTGAAGAACAACTTAAATTAGTAGCTGAATTAATCTCAGTGGTTCGTAATCGTGTTATAGATAAATCAAAAAAGCGTAGTATCCTAGATTTAGAAGGTTTAGGTAAGGAAATTTGGCAAGGTATTGATGCTCAAGAATATGTTAATCAGGAACGTGGAAAATGCAATGGATAGAACAGTTACAGGGTCAAACGGTTGCTTTAGACACTGCACTACTGATTTACTTTATTGAGCAAAATCCTGAATATATAGAAAGAGTAAGGCTGTTTTTTAGAGCATTAAATAATCGTGAATTTAAGGTAATTACATCTGTTGTAACTTTACTGGAAGTATTAGTTTATCCTTTGCGACGTGGAGATATAATATTATCTCAACAATATCGTGATATTCTCTTTGAGGATGAAGAAATTTTAAAGGTTATAGAACTTTCTCCAGATATAGCGGAAATAGCTGCACAATTAAGAGCCGTGTATAATTTACATTCTTTAGATGCTATTCAAATGGCTACTGCTATTTATGGAGGTGCATCTTTTTTCTTGACAAATGATATTCGTTTACCTTCTTTACCAGGGTTAACGGTTTTGGTTTTAAATAATTTAATAAGTTGATTATTTTTGAATTTAGCGATCACATCCCCAAAAGCGAACTGACAAAAGCCCTCCGGGCATCCAAGAAACAGCACTTGCGCTATCGCACTCCCAACACCCTCAAAAAGTGATTCCTACGGAACGCTTGCGCTATCGCATCCCCACACCCCTAAAACAGCGATTCCTACGGAGCGCTTGCGCTATCGCACAAAATAAGTTGTAGAAGGTTTAAAAAATTGATATAATGTTAATGAAAATTGTTTAATTGTTGTAGAAAAACTATGTCTCAAGCAATTGATAAACCTATAATTCAAGAAAATACACTGTTAGAGAAATTTAGGAATCTAACTATTGAACAGCAACAAACTATCTTAGATTTTGTGGAATTTATGCACAGTAAAAAACCAAAGTCACAAGACAATCAAGAAGTTTCAGTTTATGATTTAGCTAAAGAGTGGGCTGGATCTGTAGAAAGTGGTATTGGTGATTTATCTACTAATAAAAGGTATCTTCAAGGATTTGGTAAATAATGAAATCAGAAATTATTATAGATACTTCTCCTTTAGTTGCTTTTATTGATAAAAGTGATAATTTTCATGAATGGACAGTAGAAAAATGGAAAAATTCACGCCCTCCTTTATTTACTTGTGAAGCGGTTATTGCGGAATCTTGTTTTTTATTACAAAATGTTCATGGAGGAGAAAGTGCTATTTTATCTTTATTGGAAGCAGAAGTAATTAAAATACCTTTTAATTTAAGTGAAGAAGTAACAGTAATTAAGCAATTAATGAAACAATATCAATCCGTTCCTATGTCTTTAGCTGATGCTTGTTTAGTAAGAATGAGTGAATTAATTAGAGGAAGTAGTGTCTTAACTTTAGATAGTGATTTTAGGATTTATCGTCAATATAAAAATCAGGTTATTCCCGTTATTATGCCTGAATAACATCATTAATTACACCACAATCTCCTCCATATCTTCTAACATAACAGCGATTCCTACGGAGCGCTTGCGCTATCGCACTCTACACATCCCAAAAGCGATTCCTACGGAGCGCTTCGCTATCGCTCTCCCACACCCCAAACAGCGATACCTTCGGTCAGCTTCGCTATCGCACTCTACACATCCCAAACAGCAATTCCTACGGAGCGCTTCGCTATCGCACCCTCGAAACCCCAAATAGCGATACCTTCGGTCAGCTTCGCTATCGCACTCCCAACATCTCCAAAAGCGATACCTTCTCCTATCGGAGACACTACGTGAACGTTAAACTAACGCTAACACTGTAGAAGTATAAAATTATGGTATAATTATGATGTCAACTTCTTTAATCTCTTGTATTTTATAAATTTGCGTTATAATTTTGATTGGAATCCAGCAAAAGAAAAACAGAATATTCGTAAACATCAAATCAATTTTCGTTTAGCATCAACTGTTTTTCGTGATCAATATCAATTAAGTTTATATGATGAAGAACATAGTGATTATGAAGACAGATGGATTACTATAGGTTTAGATGAAACGGGTATTTTAAGGGTTGTTATTCATACTTTTGAACAAACAGATGAAGATTCATGTTTGATTCGTATTATTTCAGCACGAAAAGCAACTTTTAATGAACAACAGTATTATCAAGGAAGAAAGCTATGAAAGTAGAATATGATTTTTCACAAGCTGAACAAGGTAAATTTTATCATTCTGATGCAACTTTTCATTATCCGATTTACCTTGAACCAGATGTTGATAATTTTTTCAAAAAAATTGCTCATGAAAAAAACATTGATGTGCAAATTTTAGTCAATGAATGGTTGAGAAATAATATTAAATTAATTGAAAGCATTCAGTAAAAGCGATCGCCCTCCCAAAATCCCAAACAGCGATTCCTACGGAGCGCTTGCGCTATCACATTCCCACATCCCAAATAGCGAACTGACAAAAGCCCTCCGGGCATCCAAGAAACAGCGCTTGCGCTATCGCACCCCCAACATCCCCAAATAGCGAACTGACAAAAGCCCTCCGGGCATCCAAGAAACAGCGCTTGCGCTATCGCACTCCCAACATCCCCAAACAGCGATTCCTACGGAGCACTTCGCTATCGCACATCCTCAAAAGCATCAATTAAGCAGACATTAAACGCTGTGTAGGTTCAGGAATTTTTCGACCTAACTCTTGAGCAGTTTCTATCCATTCCTGCATAATAATTTCTATATTTTGCAGTGCTTCTTGATAAGTTTCTCCATCAGCAACACATCCCGGTAAATCTGGAACTTCTGCGATAAATGATTGGTCTTCTTCACTCCAATAGAGATTAATTTCATAGCGCAGAGTCATCTTAACCTCCTAGCTGATATTTAAGTAACATTTCACGGACTTGTTTAACTTGATATGCTTTGGCTTTTCCTTGTTTGGGTTGAAGGTTCAAGATTTCTTTAACTATGCAGGGTATGTTACAATTTTGATATCTAGTTAGACCTTGATTTTGCTTTTTACTTTATACGTTTGAAGTTTTTGCCATCACCATCATGTCCAAAAAAATTGTATCTATTCACTCATTCCGGGGTGGTACAGGGAAATCAAATTTAACCGCTAACCTAGCTGCCATTGTAGCGCGTTATGGGTATAAAGTTGGGATAGTTGATACTGATATTCAATCACCAGGAATTCACGTCCTGTTCGGTTTTGATGATAAGAAAGTTCAATACACGCTCAATGATTATCTTTGGGGAAACTTTCCCATTGAACAAACTGCCTATGATGTTAGTTCAGTTTTGGGTAAAACCGGAAAGCCTAGTAGTAAGATTTACTTGATTCCTGCTAGTATTAAAGCCAAAGACATTACTAGAGTTCTCAGGGAAGGATTGGACTTTAATCTTTTGAATGAGGGCTTTCAAGAATTAATTGATGCTCGAGATTTAGATTTTTTGTTTATTGATACCCATCCGGGACTAAATGAAGAGACTTTGCTTTCTATCGCTATGTCAGATGTTGTATTACTGATTTTACGTCCTGATCGCCAAGATTTTCAAGGGACAGCGGTAACAGTTGAGGTAGTGCGGAGGTTGGAAGTGGCAAAAATGTTGTTATTAATTAATAAAGCACTACCAGCCGTAGATTTTGGTGCTTTACAGGAACAGGTAGAAAAACTTTACAATGCCCCTGTGGCAGGAATTATGCCTCTTTCAGAAGAAATGATTCAATTAGGAAGTAGTGATCTTTTCTGTTTGCGTTTTGGCGATCATCCTATTAGTAAAGTCATCGATAAAGTAGCTCAGATGATTATTAAATCCTAGCTCCTCAACAAACAAACTGACTAGAACAAATCACGGGTTATTTCAAAAATGAACCAGCTTTTGAAGAAGTGCTTGCTATAGAAAAAAGCGATAATTGTTAAGCCATTTCTTTACCTTTTGATTTATCCCACCTTCCGCACCCTAAACTGTCACACAAGGAAAATTGGTCGTTTGGATATTTCGGACTGGCGAACTGCTTGCAGCAGTGCTTCGCTATTTTTAAAGCAGCACCAGCTATTTCATCAGTTTCTAAGGGTGGGTAATCTTTTCCTCTTTGGTTAATTGGTCTGTGACACAGTGACACAGTAGAGCAGAAAGTAACCCTTTCACATTTTCCATTAAGAAAAAACGGGGTTGGACTTCTTTAACAATGCGAACAAAGTCCATGTTAAAGCATTCATAACCACATCCCATAATTACAAAAATTATCACTTTACTCAAATCATAAACCAATCTCTCTCTTTCTCTGCGCCTCTGCGTGCAAAAAAATCAAAAATATGCAGGTATAAAATCTGCCTATGTAATCCTATTCTATACCCTCAATCCGATTTTCCACCTGCTGATACAACTCACGTAACTTGTCTAAATTTTCTTCGCTAGTCTCCCAATAACCGCGTCCATTCATTTCCAACAAAGTAGAAACAATCTTGCGGAAAGAATGAGGATTGAGATTCATGAGACGCTTTTGCATTTCCTCGTCTTTGATGAAAGTCTCATTCGTGTCCTCATAAATCCAATTATCCACAGCGCCAGCAGTCGCACTCCAACCAGTGGTATTTACTAACCGTTTAGAAAGTTCCCGCACACCTTTTGACAATTTCCTCCTTGTTTAAATCAACAACAATTAAAAGTAAATTTGTTTCTGCTATGATTTTAGAAATAGCCTTTTGTAAGAAAAATGCTTGATAAATACTGCGACTAATAGCTAAATAAACTTTAGATTGAGGAAGTACATCTTTTAAGAGAATACGATAAATAATATACTGTCCTAAAGCTGTTTCAAATTCACGCATAGCTGAACGACCAATAAAACTTTTAATTTCCACAATAATTTGTTGTCCATTGCGTTCAATTTCTAAAGTTCGATCAGCCAATAAATTAGCAAATAACTGTATTTCTTCATACTTAATTGTATAAGGATCACGAATAATCGTCCAAGCATCCTTAATTAAGGCATTTTTAATTGCTTCATGGTAAGTATCCCTTGCTGACATATAATGTGAAAAATTGTTATTTATAAAAATGTGGGTTATGTAATTTGTAACAAATTACCCACAATATAACAAACAAATTACCCAAAATGCAAAACAGCGATCGCACATCCTCCAAACCCCCAAACAGCGAACTGACAAGTCAGCGCTTCGCTATCGCACCCCACATCCTCAAAATAGCGAACTGACAAGTCAGCGCTTGCGCTATCGCATCCCCAACCCCAAAAGCGATACCTTCGGTCAGCTTCGCTATCGCACCCTCCAAACCCCCAAACAGCGATTCCTATGGAGCGCTTGCGCTATCGCTCATCCCCTCATCACCCAACAAGCGAACTGACAAAAGCCCTTCGGGCATCCAAGAAACAGCCCTTCGCTATTGTATAGTATTTTTATACTAATTAAGATTTTACACCAACAATTAAATAAAATTTCAGTAAATATGACAATTTAGTGGGTAATTTTGAGTAATACTAAGAAAACTCAATAAGTTAAATATAGCTTTGTATGTCTACTGAATTAACTGCTGAAACTTTAATCCCACTTTCTGTCCACGAACGGAAAGCACTAATTTTACATCATGCTTCATTAATTGATGTGACTCACATCGCAGATGAAGATTTACACATAGCATATAAATATGGAAAAATTATTTCCTCAATAGCACCAGCTTACTTTCAATACCAAATTGCACAAGACAAGCAGAATGGATCTGTTTTAGAATTAGATAGACAATCTCAACTCATTGGTAGTAAAACTGAAAAATTTGCAGATGATTTTATTGAGTGGTTAAAACTCGACTTTGAAAAGAAAAGTGCAATACTTGATCATCATCCTCACCCATCCAATCTTTTTGAACTCTGCGGAGCTAAATTGCTAGTTACCAGCAACTCAGTGACAAGAAGTCTGAGTACAACAATGGGAAGTCTCTGGGAAAAGATATCTAATATTAGTCCTTATATTATTAACCCGGAATTTGAATTTGGAATTAAAATTACTGGAATTGATATTCTAGTTTTTTCGGAAGAAACAGTTAAGTTTGCGCAACTAAAAACTCTAAAAGGAACATTGACTGGTTCTCAAGTACCAAGAGCAAAAAAAGAATTGAGTATCCATCAAAGCCCTTTGTTTATAGCAGCTTTTGATTTAGGTAAATGGACTTTTTCAAACAGAAGTAACATTCCTCGTATTGCTGGTAAACAATTTTGGAATATGATTTGTATGGATTATGATCTAGTTGAAAATCATATCCGAGATATGTTACAGAAAATTGATCAAGCATTTGCTGAATTAGCCACAAAATAAATAGTGAAAATTCTATAGAGAAAAAAGTGAAAGTTGTTCGGATATCTCTTTACCTTTTTCTTTCTTTCCTTGAATTAAGTTGAGAAGATAACTACCAAGTTCTTTAGCAAGTAATACAGGAACTGCATTACCAATTTGTTTATATTTAGAACTAACAGAACCATAAAACATCCAATCATCAGGAAAAGTTTGAATTTTCGCAGATTCACGTACAGTTAAAGAACGCAATTCTACAGGATGACACATATCTGTAGCTTTTTGATGTGGACTTGTTGTTATTGTTGGAGAAGGTTTATTCCAAGATAATCTTCTATAAAAACCTACTTTTCCACCTCCCGAATTATAAGCACCTCCCATAGCTTCTTTTTTTAATTCTTCCGGTAAGTGTTTCCAGTTTTGTCCAGCTTCCAATAATCTTAAATATTTTAAGCGACTTTCTGGATAAGCCATAAATTCTCGTTCTGTATCAACTAAATCTGTTATAGCATCTCCTAAAGTCCGCCATTTAGGTAAATTTTTTCCATCTTTACAATATTTGGGAATAGGAAATGTAGCAGATTCACCATCTCTAGAACCAATAAATACTACACGCTCTCTATTTTGTGGAACACCATAATCTGCTGCTTCTAAAAGATTATAAACGACGTTGTAGCCTATTTCCTTCATTTCTGATAATACTACTTTCAAAGCAGCACCAGCTATTTCATCAGCTTCTAAAGGTGGGTAATCTTTTCCCCTTTGATTAATTGGTCTGTGACGAAGAGGAGCAGAAAGTAAACCTTTGACATTTTCCATTAAGAAAAAACGGGGTTGGACTTCTTTAACAATGCGAATAAAGTCCATGAATAAACTACCGCGAGGGTCCATAACTGAACCTCTTTTTCCTGCGGTACTAAATGGCTGACAAGGTGGACCACCTGTTACTAAATCTACTTCTCCTGGTTGTAAAGCACGTCCTAAATTCAAAACTATTCCCCCTTCTTCAAGTAATTCTTGAGAACTGACATTTTGTATTTCTCTGGGAATAGCACTTTCTTGCAGAAATGGACGATTAAGAGCAATTGTTTTTGTAGCATCACGGTCTTTTTCTACTACACTTACTGTATGAAATCCTGCTTGTTCCATACCCAAGTCTAGACCAAAAGCACCTGTAAATAAGGAAATTGAAATAGCTTTACCATCTATCATGCTTGTTCCCAACAATTATTAAAATCAATAGTTATATAATGAGATGTATAAAGAAGTTGCCCATATATGACTAATTTAGATCGAGTGTATCACTATTTAGAGATAGATAGATTTAATAATTGTAAACATTACCAAAGACATAATTCAAAAAATTGATTATCTGTTATTTGAATTGATGGAGGTAGATACAACATTATATTATCCATATAATAATCTATGCTTTGACTGATTTTTCAGCAGCATTAATTAGTATTTCATCCATCCAGGCATTGATACTTTTTCCAGCTTTTTTAGCTGCTATAAAAATTTTTCTGTGATGTTCTGGAGTAGTTCTAAATGGCAATTTTCCAGAAAAAGGTTTCTCAGGTTCTTCTCCTAATTCTTCACAAAAAGCTAGATAACCATCAATAGAAGTTTCAAATTCTTGACGTGCTTCTTCGACAGTTTTAGCTTTAAAAGTAATAACATCATTAATATCAATAACTCTTCCAAAAAGTATTCCTGCTTCTACATCTACTTCAATTGATGCTGTATATCCTTTGTAAGTCAACATAATTTTAATAATCCTCACTTAGTTTTTTTGTGATTGATTTTACAACAGACTATTTATGGTTCAATTCCTGCTTTTATCAAAAATTCTCTCACTGATTTCACTGCTCCTTTATCGGTTTCTTTTTCTGGATGTGGTTCATGGAAATAACCTCTAACATCATTTAATTTAACTCTTACTCGTGAACCGCTACCTTGACTAATATCAGCACCTAAAGCTGTAAATAAATTTTCTATATCTTGCCAAATAATATTTGCTGGTACAGGATTTGTAAAAATTAATTCTAAAATCTTTTGCTGTTTATTATTAAGATTCATCCTTTTTTACTTTTAACAGAAGCTAATATATAAGATATCACATTATGATATCATGTCAACAAATAATCTACAGTTACTCGTCTAAAAAGCGATCGCACCCTCCAAACCTCCAAACGTGATCTCATCCCCACATCCCCAAACGCGATTCCTACGGAGCGCTTCGCTATCGCACTACCTCCACATCTCCAAAAGCGATACCTTCGGTCAGCGCTTCGCTATCGCTCTCCCAACATCCCAAAACAGCGATTCCTGCGGAGCGCTTACGCTATCGCTCTCCCAACCTCACCAAAACAGCGAACTGACAAGTCAGCGCTTGCGCTATCGCATCCCAACATCCCCAAAACAGCGAACTGACAAGTCAGCGCTTCGCTATCGCACTACCTCCACATCTCTAAAACAGCGAACTGACAAAAGCCCTTTGGGCATCCAAGAAACAGCGCTTCGCTATCGCACTCCCCCAAACCCCTAAACAGTGATCGCACCCTCCAAACCCCAAAAAGCGATTCCTACGGAGCGCTTGCGCTATCGCACTCCCAACATCCTCAAAACAGCGATACCTCAAGTAATTATACAGTAACTCTTTCCTGTGTTAGTGGAGGATTTGATTCAGTAAATTTTTCTTTATTCATCTCCTCTCTTGTAGCACTTTCACTATTACAAAATTGCTCAAATAATTCAAAAAAGTTATTTAGTGCATCTCTTTCATCCGCAGAATAAAAAAGAATAATACTATCCCATCCATGTGAAGAACTAATTTTAAATCTTGTCTGTACCCATTCTTGAAATTGATTAAATTCTAGCTCTTGTTGAGTTGGTGGTAAACCTAAATCTGACCTAGAACCCATATATCCATCTAAAAAAGCTCTTAGTCGAGTAATTGAACATTGACCTAGAAACATTCCTGGTCTTTGTTTAATTCTTTGGAGCATTTCATAGAAATATTCATCGGGAATTAGAGTAATACTATGATGATTGTTTTCCATAATCTTTAACACCTAAAAAGTTTCTTCTGTGATTTGGAACTGCTGCCCGTTATACAGTTTATTATAAAACAGTAAGTTGGCTAACCATTGATTTCTAGTAATTCCATCAGGATGATGATTATCAAATATCATTTCTACTCCATCTATTATAATCATAATGCCTTGATGACGACCATTAATAGAGACTGCATCCCCAGAAACACTTTCATCATAGATATAACTATCGCGTCCTATTCCTGAACCTGTATAAAGTTTTAGCCGCTTTCCCGAAATTCTCTGTGATATCAAGTAATCTTGGATAGCTTGAGCGCATTCAACACATTCCAGATTCTTATATTTGGCAATAATTTCTTTAAGTTTGTAGATTTGCTCAATACTAATTGGAATCAAGTTTTCTCCTAAAGAGTCAAAGATAAGTGGTTATTTTATCACTAACGCGATTCATAAGGAGAGTTTCGCTACACCCACAAAAAGCGATCGCTCATCCCACACATCCCCAAACGCAAACACCCCCAAAAAGCGATCGCATCCCAACATCTCCCAAACAGCGATCGCACCCCCACATCCCCAAACGCGATCGCACCTCCACATCCCCAAACACGATTCCTACGGAGCGCTTGCGCTATCGCTCTCCCACATCTCCACATGAACTGACAAGTCAGCATTTTCAGCACAAGAATGGCTAAAGAGTGCAAAATAAGATAATATTGTAATTACTTTAGATATGCCAATCTAATATGAGTAACAATTTATTAATTGAAAAAATTACAGAACAAATGCAGGAAGAAGCAGAAATGCAAATCCGTGCAAAGAAAAAAGTTGTTGACTATAACACAATTGAATACCCTATTGAAGTTATAGTTCAAAAATATCTCACTGGGCTTGATGATGATTCTAATGAATTATTTATTCCAGATTACCAAAGAGCGATGATTTGGGATGATAAAAGACAATCTAAATTTATTGAATCTATTTTGTTAGGTTTACCTATTCCCTATATTTATGTTGCAGATACTTCAGGGGAAGAAACAGACGAAAATCCTTTGTCTCCAAAGGATCTAGCTCGTTTAGAACTTATAGATGGAACACAACGAATTCGTACTTTAGCAAATTTTCTTAATAATGAATTAGAACTACAAAATTTAGAGAAGTTAAATAAGCTGGAAGGGTTTCGATTTTCCAATCTACCTATTGCACGTCAAAGGCGTTTTCAGCGAACAACCATAAGAATGATTCAACTAACAGAAGATGCTGATGAAGAAACTCGTAGAGATTTGTTTGAAAGAATTAATACAGGTAGCGTTGAATTAAACCCAATGGAAAAACGCCGGGGTATTAGAAGAGGTGCTTTTCTTGATTTAATAGATGAACTAGCAAAGTATAAAAAATTCATCCATCTTTGTGATTTTACAAAACCGTCAATTAAGAGAGTAGAACCCCAAGAATTTGTTTTACGATTTTTCGCATTCCTCAATAATTATCAAGATTTCAATAAAAATATTAATGAATTTCTCGATGATTATTTAGATGATATGAATAAAGCTGATTCAAATACTTTACAAAGCATGAAAAATGAATTTTATACAATGATTGATTTTGTTGAAACACACTTTCCAACAGGTTTTAGACAAGGGAATAAAAAAGATAGAACTACAACTCGAATTAAATTTGAATCTCTTGCTGCTGGTGTAACTTTAGCTTTAAGACAGCAAAAAAACCTCGAAGCTGTATCAGTAGATTTCCTAAATTCAAAAGAATTTAGAGAATACACTAGCAGCGATGCTAGTAGTTCTAGAAATAAAGTTATTCGTCGTATTGAATATGTCCGTGATCAGATTTTAGGTTAAGTATAGTGAACAGAGTATTAAATTTAGAGGATTTTGATGAACGTGCTAACGATGTTAGTAATTATCTTTGTTTTCTGAGAGATTTAGAACAGGAGAAAATTCTATTAAGTCACGATGGTGTTATTTCTAAAATAGATACTGAATTAGATAAAAGTTTAAAAGCTACCGGATTTTTATTGCTTTACAATCTTGTAGAATCTACTATGAGAAATGCTATTCAGAGTATTTTTGACGAAATGAGTGAGAAAGGAGTTGCTTTCATTCAACTGAAGAAAGAAATTAAAAAGATAATTTTGCAAAATGTCAAAAAGAATGTGCAAGAATCTGGTGTTAATGATGTTGTAGAAAAAATAGAAACCATTTTCAATGATATTATTCAATCAGGATTTAATCAAGATAAGTTGTTTTCTGGTAATGTGGATGCAAAAGAAATCAAGAGAATAGCAAAACAATATGGATTTTCTGCTACAACTGATCTTGATACAAGAGATGGATCTGATCTACTTTCAATTAGAGAGCATAGAAATGATTTAGCTCATGGTGTTATGTCTTTTAAAGATGTTGGTAGAAATACATCTGCGGAAAATCTTGTTAAAATAAGTGAAAGAGTTATCAAATATCTTAGACAAATTTTAGAAAATATTGATGAATATTTAGTTAACAAAGAATATTTAGATTCTGAATAATTGTAACGACTATCTTCATATTCAAGCGATCGCACCCTCCAAACCCCCAAATAGCGAACTGACAAGTCAGCGCTTTCCTGCGGAACACTACGTGAACGCTATCGCACTTCCTAACATCTCACTACAGCGATACCTTTGGTCAGCTTCGCTATCGCATCCCAAGACACCGAACTGAGAAGTCAGCAATTGCGCTATCGCTTATGTATAGTGTATAGTTAAAGTAAGAACATCAGCCAAATTTGCTCATAGTAAAAAATATGCTACAAGCAATTGAAGGAATTTACAAAGATGGTAAGGTAGAACTTAAAGAATTACCATCTGATATTTCAGAAAGTCTTGTTATTGTCACTTTTTTTAAATCGAAGAAAAATCACATAAAAGATCAAATAATGCAGTTTGGTATGTTTTCTGGAAATCAGCAGTCAACGGAAGCAGATTTTGAAATTGCTGAATTTCATGGGGGTAATGAGGAGGGTTTAGACTGGTGATAATAAATTATGAAATATGTCCTAGATACTCATGCTTTAATCTGGTTTCTTGAAGGTAATTTAAAGTTAGGTGTAAATGCTAAAAATATCCTTTGTGATCCTAATTCACAATTAGTTATTCCTGCGATTACTTTAGCTGAAGCTGTTTGGATTGTAGAAAGAGGTAGAACGTCTATTCCTGCTCCTAAAGATGTAATTTTAGCAGTAGAAGCTGATCCTCGTGTAGTAATTTATCCCCTTGATCAAGATGTTATTGAAATGACTATGAGTTTATCTGGTATTAATGAAATGCACGATAGACAAATTGCGGCAACTGCGTTAGTTTTAGCAAGTAAAGGTGAAATTGTACGGTTATTGACGTGCGATCAAAATATAACTGCTTCGGCTTTGGTTGCTATTGTTTGGTAGTTTGTAAATGAAGTCTATGTTAGCGATCGCACTCCCAACTTATTCCTAAACAGCGATCGCTCTCCCTACATCCCAAACGCGAACTGACAAGTCAGCGCTTGCGCTATCGCACTCCCACATCCCAAAAAATGATCGCTCTCACACATCCCAACAGCGAACTGACAAGTCAGTGCTTGCGCTATCACTCTCCCTACATCCCTAAACGCGATCGCATTACAATGAAATGTTGTGCTTCATAGTTACATCCAAACATTATTCACTAATGTAGTGTAGCCACGTTTTTCTATAAATTGCAAAAACTCCCTTTTATCAGTAGTTGGAAATTCCAATTGTATTTCGTCAGCTAATTTTTGCAAAACCGTATCACCTAAAGAATTAGAGAATTTACCACGCAATGCCTTTTCATACCAATTTAATAAATCTACTTCAGTAACAATACTTTGTATTTTAGATTTCCATCCCATTTGATTAAGCAAAGAAACAATTATTTTCTGTTCAGCGGCTTTGCAAACTATAACAATGCGGTCGGCAGATACGGAAGAAACAATATTTTCTGCACGTTCTTCAGTCAGAGAAAGATGCTTTATTTGTATAGCAAGCCCAAAATTAGCCCACATATCCAAACCTCTATCTGCGGCATTGGTTACACCCACACGATTAATTCTTGCTTTCAGTTTAACTGTAGTTTGTTCAGGAGTTAATTGAATAACGCTTTTAGCAAAATCTTCAAATTCTCTAAGAATATCTATTTTCTCAAAATTCATGCTAATTTCAATAGACACTTCAAGTGCTTCAACTAAAGCAGAGAATAAGGCATAAACTATTATTTCATAAATTTTATCAATACTACGACGTAATCCTGGTTCACGCCAAAATAAGGCTAAGAATTCATTTAATTCAAAATCTGATTTATTATGTGTAATGCAATAATCTAGACCTGTAGACATTTGGCTAAAGCGTTGTAGGAATTTACGATAAATATAGGCTTCAACACCACCATTTGTATTTCTATTCTCCTTTCCTAAAACTTCTAAAGTAGTGGGAGGGATTGCATTTTCATTGAATATATCATCCTGATAACGCGCAGAGGATGTGCTAGTTCTTCCTAAAAACTGAATACAAATGATATCACGCCATTTTTTTGATTGATTGCGGTAAGTAGTAATATCTAAAAGCTTAATATCTTGTTCCACTCTATCACGGTAGAGTATTTCAGCAATTTGTATCGGCTTATAAAGATGAACTCTTGCTTTATCAATCACTTTATCTAATGCTTTTTTAGCTTCTTCTAAATTCATTTTTTTACTTGAATAATGATATTTGGATAGGATATTGTGTAGCTATTTTTTGAGCTTCTAAAGCCTTGAGCATTTCTCTAGCTATTGCTTTAATAACAGGAACAGAGACGGAATTACCTGCTAATTTACGCACTACAGAATAAGGTGACACAATTTTAAATTCATCGGGAAAACCTTGTAATCGCAGCATTTCTCTATCGGTTAAACGTCTAACACCGTTAACCACAAGATAATTATAACTACCTCCTGCTCTTAAAGCACATGAATAGGGTAATGCAGAAATATTACCGCCAATATTTTCATGCCAAATAGAAGGAAAAGGAGGATTATTTTTTACTGCATTTAACCGTTTATTCTTTATTTTTTCTGATAAAAAATAACTTCGAGGTACATTGTCGTCATTTTCCAAAATTGTACTAAGTGGTTGGTAATAACCTAATGGTTTTGGAAAATTGAAATCAATAAACTCTGAAAAACCAACTATATAAATTCTCTCTCTTTTTTGAGGCAAGCCAAAATCTAAAGAATTAAGAACTTTATAATAAACGGTATAACCTAGTGCTTTCAATTTATCTAAAATTATTGAAAAAGTTTTACCGTTATCGTGAGTGGTCAGTCGTTTTACATTTTCCAATAAAAAAGCCCGTGGTTTTTTAACTTCCAGGATTTTTTCGATATTAAAAAATAAAGTCCCTCTCGTATCAGTAAAACCTAGACCTTTTCCTGCAATACTAAAGGGCTGACAAGGAAACCCCGCCAATAAAATATCATGGTTTGGAATATCAGAAGGCGATATTAAATTAATATCACCATGAGGTTTCTCTCCAAAATTTGCTTCATACATTATTTGAGCATCTTTATCCCATTCGGAAGTAAATACATTTTCACAACGATAGGCTTCAAAACCGAGTCTAATTCCACCTATGCCAGCAAATAAATCAATTGTTTTATACATTTCATCTTTAGCTAACTATGGTTATGGTATTTATTTTAACATAATTACTATAGAGTCATTGAGATGTATATGTGCTACGGTCAACGGACTAATTAAAAGGCAAGCACTAAGCAAAGGTATCGCTTGCTCGATCGCCCAACTCAAAACCAAAATATCACAATATGGATCGCCTTTTTTATTATTCCCTATGTTTAATTGCGATTTCTACGGAGTGCTTCTCTACAAGACGCTACCGCACTACTCCAATTTTAAGCTATCGCACCCCTACATCCCAAAAACGAACTGACAAGTCAGCGCTTGCGCTATCGCTCTCCCTACATCCCAAAAACGATCGCTCTCCCACATCCCAAAAACGAACTGACAAGTCAGCGCTTGCGCTATCGCACCCAACATCCACAAAACGAACTGACAAGTCAGCGCTTCGCTATCGCACTCCCACATTCCCAAAAAACGAACTGACAAGTCAGCGCTTGCGCTATCGCTCTCCAACATCCCAAAAACGATCGCACACAACCCCTAATTTTAAACGATCGCTCTCCTAACACCCCAAACAGCGAACTGACAAGTCAGCGCTTGCGCTATCGCACCTCAACATCCCAAAAAACGATCGCACACGGAAATACAGATTTAATTGTTACTTTTTATTAAAGATAACTTCCGTTTGTTTTCCATACATTCACGCAAATAAAGATTAATTAAATTCAAATAAGAAATACCTGTTTCTTGAGCTATTTCTTCAAAGTATTGAATAACATCCTTTTCTAAATCAACTGTAACTTGTTCTTTTAACTGTTTAGAATAGGGATTTTTAACGGATTTAGAAAAATCATAATTTTCTCTCATAGGAACTCCTGATATTGTTTTTGTTCTAGTTTATTTGCTTTTCTGGCTGAAATAATCCTAACTATTGAATCATTTTCTCGATAACAATGACAAACAACTAAAAGGCGATAATAAACACTAATTCCTAATAAAATAAATCTATCTTCTTCTTGAGAATGATCGGGATCATAAATTAAACGAGCATTATCATCAATAAAGGCAGATTTTGCTTCTTCAAAAGAAATTCCATGTTTTTGAATATTACTCTCAGCTTTTTGTGCATCCCAAGTAAATTCTAAGTTATTCATTATTATACTAAATTTTTAATTTCTATTCCTAAAATTTACATTATGATTATGCCACAAGTTACGGATTATTAAGGCGATCGCTCTCCCAACATCCCAAAAGCGAACTGACAAGTCAGCGCTTGCGCTATCGCACCCCAACATCCAAAAAACGAACTGACAAGTCAGCGCTTGCGCTATCGCACTCCCACATCCCAAACAACGAACTGACAAGTCAGCGCTTGCGCTATCGCTCTCCTACATCCCAAAAAATGATCGCTCTTCAACATCGCAAAAAACGATCGCACCCCAACATCCCCAAAACAGCGAACTGACAAAAGCCCTTTGAGCATCCAAGAAACAGCGCTTGCGCTATCGCTCATAAATTGTGGATCTGATTTTATAATAACCAATTTTCTAATTTAAGCCTTTCAATTCTTAATAAATCAGAATCATTAGAAACAAGAATTAAATCGTGGATAATTGCTGTAGCTGCTATTAAAACATCAGCATCTTGGATAGGAGTACCTTTGGCTTTTAATTTGGCATGAATTTCACAAGATTTTTCAATAATTTCTAAATTATCTAAAAATAATACAGGATAATCATTACAAAATCCATGAAAAGCTACTAATTGTTTAGTAGCATTAAGAGATATCAAACCTCGTTTAATTTCATAGTAAGTTATACAACTGATAAATATTTCTGAACCGAGAAAACTTAACTCTTTTAATTTATTATTTATAGTTATATTTTTCTTTAACGCATAGCTAACGATATTTGAGTCTAGCAAGTAATTCATGGTTTTATTTTCTGGCTACTGCTGCATCAAAAATCGCCATTTCTTCTGGTGTTAAATCGTTTAATGTCCCAGCAACAGCCTCTAATGTTAATATTTTACTAATTCTTCTGGTTAAATCATGCTCTTTAATTGCTCTCATTTCTTCTGGGGAAAATCTACTGAATAATTTTATTAACATTTCAGTCATTTCATGTTGATCTAATTTCACCATGTAAAAGCTACTACCTCGAACTAGTTTATCTACAACATCAGAAATGCGTTCTGTTAGTTCTTTTTCATAATCTGTTAATTGTTCTTGCATGGTATTTACTCTCTCTTTAGGTTGGAAAAATTTAAGTCTTATTTATATTATATCGTTTAATAAACTAATTTTTTAATATTCATTCCCAAACAGCGAACCGAAAAGTCAGCGCTTGCGCTATCGCTCTCCTAACACCCCAAAAGCGAACTGACAAAAGCCCAGATGTTCTCCGACGTAGAGCCAGTGACCAAACGGAAGTATCAACAATAATGCTCATGCTTGATGACGTTGCTGCTTATAGTTATAGCTTTCGTCATACTCAATAGTCCCAAAGAGGTCTAATACTTTGAGCCGCTTACGACGTTGAATATATTCGCGCAGTGCTGTTTCTACTAAAGAATCAATGTTCACCTGATTGTCAAGTGCCAATGCCTCTTTTAGTAAGGCTTCGTTGATGTTGAGCGATGTAGTCACAATCAATTATGATCCTAAAAATGACTAAATAAATGGTAGCGCACTCTAGGTTATTGATTTCATTCATACTGCGATCGCACCCAACATCCCAACAGCAATCGCTCTCCAACATCCCAATAGCGATCGCAAAAGATTAATAAACATTGCAAGCTCTAGTTAACAACTATCTGGATTACAGATCGGACTTACTAACAGATTTTTTATCGAGAGCAATTTCAAATAAAAACTCAGGGGCAAAGTCTGCTCCGTTTGGCCATTCTATAGTCCGACTAGTCAAAAATACTTTTTGAAATAACCTTTTATCTTTCAAGGGTTCAAAGATTTCTCCATACAATTCTTGTTCTAAATCTACAGTTCCTTCTATTCCATTATTAAACATTAGCTTTAATTGATAGTTATCTAGATATTTCACAGAGACAACATGAAGCCATATATCCTTTTTATGGAAGGGGATCGATTCTGTTAAGAGGTTTTCTTTGACATGCATTTTCCCAGTTCTCCAATAGTTCAGATTGGTGCAGATCAAGCCACTCCCATATTAAGTTTAGTCCTCTTTTGGGCATTTGACCACAAACTTCACCTGTTTGAATCATTATAATCGCTTCACAATCTTGATACTCAACGTGGATGTGAGGCGGATTGTGATCGTTGTAGTTCATTGTGATTTTTATTCCATAGAAACTTGATAGGGTGGGCATAAGGCAGTTTTAAAGTTTAATGAACAAGATGACGATGATTGCTGTTTGGGAGAGCGATCGCCCACAACCACTCCAATTTTAAACGATCGCCCTCCCACATCCCAAAAACGAACTGACAAAAGCCCAGAGGGCATCCAAGAAACAGCGCTTGCGCTATCGCATTCCAACACCCCTAAACAGCAATGGTTGTCAAATCCTCTTGAAATCATTATGCTTCAGATAGAAATGAATGATTAACGGAAAACTCAAATGACAATCAATACATCTATAGAAGAACGACTTTCAGCAGTGGAGATTGCACTTACACAGTTACAAAGGCAAATTGTAGCTCCTCAACCAATGAATTGGCTAGAACAAATTACAGGTTCTTTTAAGAATGACTCAGCTTTTGAAGAAGTGCTTGCTTATGGGAGAATAATTCGTCAAGGTGATGAATCCATCCTGGAAACGCCAGAAGAATTATGAAATATTTATTAGATACAGATCATCTGAGCATTCTTCAACGACAAACAGGAAACGATTACAGCAATCTTTCAACGCGGATGAATCGCTATCCATTGTCAGATTTTGCTGTATCAACAGTAACATTTCATGAGCAGATGCTGGGTTGTCATGCTTATATTAATCGTGCGCGTAATGCCAATGATGTAGTCAAAGGGTATGAAATGATGACGCGACTCCTTAACGATTTCAAGGTATTACCTTTAGTCTCATTTGATACGGGAGCAGCCCAGGCATTTAATCAATTACAATCACAACGTATTCAACTGGCCAAGATGGATGCGCGAATTGCTTCAATTGCCCTCTTTCGTGGATTGGTTTTATTAACTCGCAATCATCAAGATTTTGGTAAGGCGACCGGATTATTACTCGAAGATTGGACAGTTTAAAAAGCGATCGCTCTCCAACATCCCAAAACGAACTGACAAAAGCCCAGAGGGCATTCAAGAAACAGCGCTTGCGCTATCGCACTCCCAACATCCCAACAGCGATAGCGATCGCCCATTCTCCTAGCTAATAAAATCACCCGATGATCTTCACCATTAGGATGAAGGAATAATAAGCCGGAGATTGGGAATATCGAGAAAGTCTTTGATGTTGTGAGTAACTAGCGGTAAGTCATAGCGTAAAGCTGTTGCAGCAATCCAAGCATCTTGTGGAGATATTGGTCGTCCTGCGTTTTGTTGTTTGGCACGAATATACGCCCATTCTCGACAAAGTGATTGATCTACTGGAATAATTAAGTAGTTAGATAGATATTGTTCTAGTTGTGTGAAACGGCGACTGCCCCACTGGCGCAAAATTGCCCATTGAAACAGTTCAGCTACGGTCATGAATGACATTGCTAATTGTTGGACAGTTACATAAGGTAAGTAAGGGTCAGCATAATCACTACCTTTGAAGATGAAAGAAGCGATATCAGTATCAATGAGGTAAAAACTCATGGCGTTTGGTTAGATCACTTCTTGGCGTTGTTGTCGTAGGAAAATGAGAAAATCTTCGATGGAGTCTTCTTCAGGCCAAAAGTCAGCAGCAAGATGTTTGAGGTTATGTACGGTGGTAGGGGTCTGTGTGGCGAGTAGTTCCTTGAGTGTGGTATCTTGCCACTGATGACTGAGATTTTTAAGATCGGCTTGAGAGTTTGAGGATGAATTGCTTTGGGTAAAGATTTGCAACAGTTGTTGACGTTCTGTAGATGATAGCTGTTGGATAGCAGCGATCACCGCTTCGAGTTGTGGAGTCATAGTAAGGTTTTTTAGTTATCTCATTCTATTTTATTTAAACTTAGGGACGATCGCCCCCCCAACATCCCAATAGCGAACTGACAAAAGCCCAGAGGGCATCCAAGAAACAGCGCTTGCGCTATCGCCACCTCAATCGCTGAAGTAAGATCGGTGGATAAACGAGAATCTGTTGGGTTTCATAATTGTCTGCTCCAATGAATCTATTTAAGTATAGATGTTATGATGAGAAAAAAGAAGTAACTCAATATAGACTATGATTAGTGGAATTAAACAAAAAGCAACTGTTGGTAAAAATGGCAAGATTGAATTATCTACAACTGAGTTACCAGAGGGAACAATTGTAGAAGTAATTGTGTTAGTTGATCAAGAAACGGTAGAAGATGAAACAAATTATCTTTTAAAGTCAGAATCTAATAAAAAGCATTTACTAAAAGCCATGGAAAATGTAGCAAAAGGAAATTTAATTTATGTTGATTTAGATGAATATGAAAAAAGTAGCATTTGAACTAAAAGCTTTTGAAGAATTGGGAGAATGGGGAACAGAGGATAAAAAAGTCTTTAAAAAAATATTGTCACTCATTAAAGATATCCAAAGAGATCCATTTTCAGGAATAGGAAAACCAGAACCTTTAAAATATGAATTACAGGGTTACTGGTCAAGGAGGATTACGGATGAACATAGACTGGTTTATAAAGTTGAAGAAGATGTATTAATTATCATTTCCTGTAAATATCATTATGATTAATGTAAATGCGATCGCACCCCAACACCCCAAAAACGAACTGACAAAAGCCCAGAGGGCATCCAAGAAACAGCGCTTCGCTATCGCACTCCCAACATCCCACACAGCGATCTCTTTTTGTGATATTCTATAATTAGAGATGTACTTAATTAAACACCAGAATTATATTAATATTGTAAGGATGATAAAATTATGGAAGCAATTAGGTTACAAAAAACCATAGAGAAAAATGGTGAAATCTCTTTTCAAAATTTACCTGTGGTAGCAGGACAAGAGGTAGAAGTAATTGTTTTATTATCCGTTCTTGCTGCAAGGAAAAAGGTATTAACTGCTCGTGAATTACTTGATTCGAGCTTGATAGGTTTATGGGAAGAACGCGACGATATTACAGATAGTCTTGCTTACGCTCGTCAGTTGCGTGAACAGTCACAAAGGAGAGGTTATGATTCTCCTAGATAGTGATATTATGATTGACTTTCTTCGTAAATATTCACCTGCTATTAGTTGGTTAAGTTCTTTGGGAGACGAAGAAATTGCTTTACCTGGTTATGTAGCGATGGAATTGATGCAAGGATGTAAGAATAAGCTGGAATTGCAGGAAATTCGCAAATTTATTGCTAATGTTGAAGTAATTTGGCCAACACCTGAAACTTGTGATCAAACATTAGAAACATTTGCAGATTATAATCTCAGTCATAATCTTGGGTTAATTGATGCTTTGATCGGTCAGACATCAATCTCCTTGGGTTTACCATTACATACATTTAATGTTAAGCATTATGCTGTTCTTCCAGGTTTAATAACAATACAACCATATAAAAGATAATTAGGGGTTGCGGAAAAAGTCTTTTCATTAGGGCTAGGAGTCAGGAGTCAGGAGTCAGGAGGAAGAATTAGAAGAAGAGAAGAATATACTTGAATCTGGTCAAGTGATAGATTTTTGGTAGTTTCAACGCTTATTTCTTGCACCAGACTCACCTTTTCAACCTTCAAACTCTTGATATATCTAAGTTTTAGCTTTATTAAGCAAGCCCTAATTAGTGTATTTTTGCGATCGCATACAACCACCCCAATCTTAAACGAACTGACAAAAGCCCTCCGGGCATCCAAGAAACAGCACTTGCGCTATCGCTCTACCAACTTATTCGTAAATAGCGATTACTAGGTCGGGCTATCGCTTCTTCATTAAGACACTAAGCAAATAATTAGTTAATAAAATTGCACTTATTTGTTATAATATTATTTGTGGTTAATAAGAGAGAAATTATCTTGTGAAATCTACATTTAACTGGAATCCAGAACAGACTTTACTGGAAAAACTGATAAATCTGGCTAGTAAACGTGGTCAATCACCAGAATCAATTATTAGTGAAGCTGTCAGATCATACCTGGAAACCCAATTACAAGAAACGGTTAATGATGCTGTATCTGATCCGTTAATTGGCTTATTTGCAGCAACACCTGATTTAGCTATTAATTCCGAAGATATTCTCCAAAATGAAGTGACAGAAAAATCAGGTTGGACATGGAAAGAACCCCAGCAGTAGCTGATACTGGCTTTGTTGTAGCATTGTTGAATCGTTCGGATACAATGCACAATAGTGTAAGACCAGTATATACACAACAAAAACAAATTTTATTGCCACAAACAGTATTAGCAGAAGTGGCTTATTTAGTAGGACGTAATGCAGGTTCAGCAACATTAGTAGCTTTCTTAAAAGGACTATCTGCAAGTAGATTTATTTTAGTAGCTTTGATAGATCAAGATTTAGTCCGTGTTGCAGAAATTTTGGATGAATATGCAGATAGTCGGATTGATTTTGTAGATGCAAGTGTTATGGCTATAGCTGAACGTTTTGATATTAAAAAAATATTGACTTTAGATCAGCGAGATTTTAGATTATTTCGACCGCAGCATTGTGATTGTTTTGAGATTTTGCCTTGAAGAAAAGAATAGTTAATAGATAAATCTGATCGCACCCCAACATCCCAAAAGCGAACTGACAAAAGCCCAGAGGGCATCCCCC